>JBCCJK010000044.1 GCA_039027815.1 Verrucomicrobiota bacterium | reverse complement strand
TTTCGAGCCAGCCCTGCGTTGCTCCTCGGTTACGGTGCCTGCACCGCGCCCTCGTCGCGCCTTGGTCTGGCCCGAAATCCACTCGGCCATTCTACCAGTGAATTCTGGAACTTGGTATTACACGGTGCAGGTCTTGATTGCATTCTCAATCGAACGGTGAACGTAGGCATCCCTACATTCCCAAATGAAGATCCTGTCCTACCAAGAGGCTGATTTCGCCGAGCGCCTGGCTCCGCTCCATCGCAGGACCCTCCCGGGTGAGGGCTTGGAGAAAAAGGTGCGAGACATCTTGAAAGGTGTCCGGGAGAAAGGGGAGGAGGCCTTGCTGGATTACACCGCCCGCTTCGATGGTGTGACTCTTTTGCCCGAGCAGTTGCAGGTGTCTCCGCAGGAATTGGCGGCTGCCTCGATGGAGGTCGGCTCCCCATTGAAGCAGGCCCTCAGGGCGGCCCATCGGAATGTGAAAAGCTTCGCGCTCAGGAGCTTGCGCCGAGATTGGAAGGACAAGAATGAGCAAGGGGCGGTGGTCGGGGAGATCTTCCGCCCGATCGAGCGGGTGGGCATCTACGTCCCCGGAGGAAGTGCTCCGCTGATTTCGACCGCCATCATGACGGTCACTTTGGCCAAGGCGGTCGGCTGCCCCCAGATCGTCGTCTGCACACCGCCCGGTCTCGACGGGCGAATCAATCCAGCTCTTCTGCACGCAGTCAAGTTGGCTGGGGCGACGGAGGTCTATCGGGTAGGCGGGGCCCAAGCGGTGGCGGCGCTGGCCCATGGAACGGCATCCATTGCTCCGGTGCAGAAAATCTTCGGCCCCGGCAATCGCTTTGTGGTGGAGGCCAAGCGCCAGGTATTCGGGATGGTCAGCATCGACCTCCTACCTGGCCCGAGCGAAATCATGATCCTCTCCGATGCGAGCGGCGATCCCAAATGTTTGGCGGCCGACCTTTTGGCGCAGGCCGAGCATGGGGGGGATAGCGAAGCCGTCCTGGTCAGCTCCTCCAAGACGCTTATCAAGCGGGTGGCCAAGCAAATCGAGAAGCAGAGCGCCACTCTCAGTCGACAGGCACAGTTGCTCAAGGTCTTGGAAAAAGGCCTGCTCTTGGTCCACGTGAAAAATTTGGCGGCCGGGGTGGAGCTGGTGAATGCCTACGCGCCGGAGCACCTCACTTTGGTGGCCAAAGAAGAGGCCAAGGTGGTCAAGGAAATCAAGACGGCGGGGGCCATCTTTCTGGGGAATGACTCCCCGGTGGCTTGTGGAGATTTTTTAGCGGGTCCCAGTCACACTCTGCCGACCGGAGGAGCGGGCAAGTCGTTTCCCGGTCTCACGGTCGACATGTTTCAGCGCCGCACGAGTGTGGTGAAGTTGAACCGGGCGGCCATCAAAAAGTCAGCGCCTTTGATCGACGTCTTGGCGACCGCCGAAGGCTTGGACGCGCACGCCCGCTCGGCGCGCATCCGGCTAGAATCTTGATTCACTAGTGCAAGCTCTCCAGGAAATCGAGCACCTCCAGCTGCTGTCCGGCTCGCTCCAAGTTCTCGGTGGCATACCGGACTTGGAAATAAGCATTGCCCTGTAAGAAATCGGTCAAAAAGCGAGTGGCCAATTCAAAGGCGAGCGTTTTGGCGGCCAGCAGGAGCGAGCGGCTCTCACAAGGGAAGAGGAAGTCCGCGTTCTGGCGGTAGCCTTCTTCGGCGGCCCTGTAGAGGGAAGTAGGGTCGCTCCCCTCGCGCAGGGCAGCCCCGACCAAGCTGCGGGCGAAGTCGCCAAAGTCGTGGACCGAGTAGCCGGGCATGAGGGTGTCCCAATCGAGGAGACAGAGCACCTCAGGCTCATTTTGAAGGAAGAGGAGATTGGAAAGTTTGGGGTCGTTGTGGGTAACCCGGAGCGGGACCTCGCCTGCTGTCAGCTGGTCCTGCAATTGCGTCACTAGGCTAGGATGGCGTTCCAAGCGGGCCAGGAGGGCGGCCCCTTGCTCCCGCAGCGAATGGTTGGCAAGCCGATGGGCTCGCCAGAGTGTTTGCCAACGCTGGGGCGTGTCATGGAAATCGCTCAGGGTGACCGAGAGCTGAGAGCTGGGGAAATCGAGGAGTCGGGCTTGGAACTCGCCCAAGGCGGCTCCGGCGGCAGTGGCCGAAGCCCCGTCTCGCAGGACAGAACGAATCTCACCCTCTTTCAGGAAGGGGCTGACCCGCCAGAGTGCCCCGTCAGAGGCGCGATAGAAGATCGCCCCCCGCTTATCTTGGAGAAATTGCAGAGGGTAGCCGGGCAAGTGCCGGGCGATTTGGCTGACATTGGATTGCACCGCTCCCGGGTCGGGAAAGACCCCTTCATTGAAACGCTGGAAGACAAAAGCGCCTTGGCCGGGGTGGGCCACGCGCCAAGTCTCGTGAATGAGCCCGCCCGGGAGGAGAGTGCTCTCCTCAGGCGAGCGCTCGAGGGAGAAGGCGGCCGCGATTTCACGGAGGAGAGCGATTTCAGGCATGGATTTCAGAGAAAGAAGCCAGGAGCCTAGCACGTTTTCAGTCCACTGATCCCGTTCGCCCATGAAAAATCTCTGTCTTCCCGCCTTGCTCCTTTCTGTCTTCTCGGCCATGGCTGCTCCAATGGAACCTGGGGAAGCTTTGCCAAGAGTAACCGTGCCCAATCAAGAGGGAGAGCCAGTGGTCTTTCCAGAGGCGGGGGCCGAGGGCTATACGCTGATTTATTTCTATCCCAAGGCGGACACTCCGGGCTGCACCAAACAAGCCTGCAGTCTACGGGATGCCTACACCGCCTTGCAGGAGGCTGGCGTGACGGTCTTTGGAGTCAGCTACGATTCTCCCGAGGCGCAAAAAGCCTTTGCAGCCAAATACCAACTTCCCTTCACGCTTTTGGCTGATGAGAAAGGCGAGCTGGCCGAGGCCTTGGGCGTTCCGGCGCGCGAGAAAAAGGGCAATTTTTTCGCAGCCCGGCAGGCCTTTCTTTTCCAAGACGCCCAACTGATTTGGCTCGATCGCAAGGCTTCCACCGAGCAGCAGGCAGCGGATGTGCTGGCGGTTTTGGCTGAAGAGGATTGAGGGGGGTGGAGGTTTTGGGGGCGAGGTAGATCCGTTCGCGACTTTTTGTTCAGGTCCGGCCTCAAGGACCTGGGCTGACTCGAAAGGTAGGCGGCCGTTTTGCCCGCTGATCAGGCTGCTGGGTCTTAGTCGTTCAAGCCCCAATCGTAGGGCGTGTCTTTGATCTGGAAGCGTTGAGCGCGCAAGAGCGGCTGGGTCTTCTTGGGGAAGTAGGGGGTGACGAACTCTTGGAGAGTCTGGCCGGTTTTGGTGAAGTCCTCTTTGAACCAGTTCCCCACGATGGGTGACAGAAAGAGGGTTCCAGTTTGGGGATCCAGGCGGTTTTTCTCTTCCTCAGCGAAAAAGATCCGGGCTTGTTCGTCCATCTGCGCTCCAAGTCGCTCGCCGGTGTAGGCTTCGCTGCGAAGAGGCGGGCAACTGATCGCGGCGCAGACGAGAGCGAAGTGAATGCGGGGCTCCTGATAGTCCTTTCGGAGAATCTCGTGTTCCAAGTGATTGAGGGAGATGGCCTCCCCAAAGAGCGAGACGAGGTCCTTTTTCCAGACGGCGGTGCTGACGGCGGTCGGGGTAAGCGGGCCTTTGAAGATTTCCCGGATGGTCTCGACTGGGTAGTGCTCGGCCACCACTTGGAGAGTGGTTGCGTTGTAGAGGTTGGTCAGGAAAGCGATTTGTTCGTTTTCCTGCCAAGAAGAGAACTCTGCCTGCGAGACCTGGGCAAGCCGCTCAAGGTAAGCATCGAGGGGATCCGGGTGGTTGGCGAGAGCCGCGTAGTCCACCTGGCCCTTTTGGACGTTCTTTTTGAGAATCTCGGTCAAGTCGCTGTGGTCGAAGGCCTGGGTGGTGGCGACGGAGAGGCAGAAGAGGAGAGCATGCAAAATTCTCATGCCGTTAGGAAGGGAGAGCCTTGGGTTTTATTCCTCGGAGGAAGAGGCGAAGCGGCTCGCTTATACCAACCTCCAGAATTCACTGGAAGAATGGAGGGGAGGTGATGTGGGGAAGAGGCGCTGAAGCGCGGGGAAGGGAGAGCCGGTGTTTTTCGAGCCAGCCCTGCGTTGCTCCTCGGTTACGGTGCCTGCACCGCGCCCTCGTCGCGCCTTGGTCTGGCCCGAAATCCACTCGGCCATTCTACCAGTGAATTCTGCGGCTTGGTATTAGGATTCGCCTACCTGACCTGGCAGCTCGGGATTATTCGGTGAGTGCGCCACCGCAGCTGGAGCCGGCACCAGCGGTGCAGCCGAAGCAGTGAGGACCGGTCAGGATGGGGATTTCGCTGAAGCGTTCGGCGTCGACGTCCCAGAGGTAGAAGGGTTCGCCCTTGCGGAGCTGAAGGTTCATCTGCTGATTGAAGTCGCAGTCGTAGACTTCGCCTTGCCAGCCGACGCTGATGGTGTCTCGGCACATGAGGCTCTCGATCGAGCTTGGATTGAAGGCATCTGCCAGGAGGTCCATGTATTCCTGGAGCATTTTCCGCGCTCGCAAGTAGGAGGCAAAGCGCTGGATGGGCATGTTGGTGATACAGAAGAGTTGGTTGAAGTCGATGTCGAAGTGCTTCTTCATCTCATACTTGTAATCGGCTTCCAGCTCCGCTTGGTCGCCAGGGAGGAAGGCCCCGTTTGGGTTGTAGACGAAGTTGATGACCAGTCCAGGATCGCGTCCGTAGCCGAGTTCATTGAGGCGCTGGAAGGCCCGGATCGATTTGTCGAAAACGCCGTGGCCGCGCTGTTGATTGACGTTTTCCGGTGAGTAGCAGGGCATGGAAGCGATGATGACTACTTTGTTCTGGGTGTGGAATTCAGGTATCCAGTCGTAGCCTTCTTCTTCAATGATGGTGGCGTTCAGCCGGGTCATGACGGTCCGAGGGAGTTCCCAAGAGCGCACCGTTTCGACGACGTGACGGAAGTCGGGAATCATTTCCGGGGTGCCGCCAGTCAGGTCGAGCGTGGGGATGTCCGTCTTTTCAAACCAGGCCAGGATGCGGTCGACCGTTTCCCGAGTCATGATCTCCTTGCGTCTGGGCCCGGCATTCACATGACAATGGAGGCAGGTGAGATTGCAAATTTTGCCGGTGTTGACCTGAAGGATCGCGGGCTTTTTCCGAGTGAGGGAAATGGAGTGGTCCGCGAGGACTTGGTCGAAACGGTTCATCTTCTAGAGATAGGGCTGCAGCAGGGGGCGCAAGCGCTCGACGATTTTGGCAGGCCAGAGAGCGCGGTCTGTGACAAGAGCGGTCGCCAGCGCGGTATGTTCCGGAAAATTTGGCTCGCTCGGGATTTTTGGGATGGCTAGGGCGAGGGCTTTTTTGGCGAGCTCGGCGTTGGCCAGGAGGTGGGCGATGACGGCGTCCGCGGTCACGGCTTCTTCTTCCACTTTCCAGCAATCGTAGTCCGTGATCATGGCCATGGTGGCGAGGGCGATTTCGGCTTCTCGGGCCAGCTTGGCTTCGGGGAGATTGGTCATCCCGATGACGTCGAAGCCGAGCTGTCGATTGGCATGGGACTCCGCCCGGGTCGAGAAGGCGGGGCCGTCCATGTTCACATAGGTGCCGCCGTCGTGCACGGTGGCGCCGGCCGCTTCGCTGGCCTCTTTCAGGATGGCCCGGAGAGGGCCGGAGACGGGGTCGCCAAAGGCAATGTGAGCGGCCAGACCACTGCCAAAGAAGGTGTGGTGCTCCCGGCGGGAGGTGCGGTCGAAATATTGATCCGGGAGGACGATGTGGCGAGGGGCATACTCTTCTTTCAAGCTCCCGACAGCCGTCACGCAAAGAATCCAGCGGACGCCGAGGGAGCGAAGGGCCCAGATGTTGGCTCGGTGATTGATTTCATGCGGGAGAATGCGGTGCCCACGACCGTGCCGAGGCAGGAAGTAGACGGTCCGGCCTTCGAGGGTGCCTTTTATGAGGGCATCGGAGGGGTCGCCATACGGAGTGATGACGCGCAGTTCCGCCACCTCGGCGATGCCTTCGAGTTGATAGAGGCCACTGCCTCCGATGATGCCGATGGCAGGAGCTGGGGTGTCCATGGGAGAGGGTTAGGGGAGGGGGGGAGCGGAGAGGGGAGCCGGATCGGAACCGGGCCCGGAAGCGGTCTCGGCCGCTTGGGGCTCCTGAGACCATCCTTGGGCGGCCAGGGTGAGTTGATTGACCGCCCCGTGTTGCAAGCGAATCCGATGTTCGCCTGGGAAGTGAAAGATGGCGAAGGCAAAGACGGTCGGGCCTCCGCCCGGCGGGGAAGGAACACGCAGCACCGAGGTGGTGCCAGGCTGGATCTGGCCTTCGGCCACCTCGATCAAGCCGGCGAAGGTTCTTTCGAGAGTCGCCTGTTGGTGCAGCCAAGCGAGCGAGGTGAGGCCTTCCAACTGGGCGATGAGGGCGGGGTCGGAAGCCGCCACCAGCGAGACCGGGATGGGCGAGTTGAGATTGGCCTCTGGGACGGCCGTGATCTCGGCGGTGGTCGAGACTCCCGCTGGGCTGGGGTCCACCGTGGACGGTTCTTTGAGCTGGCAGGCCGTGAGGGAGACCAGGGCGAGAAGCGCGAGGACCTGAGCTGGAGGGGGTAGCCGCATCGGGTTCAGCAGCAACTGTCCCCATCGCAGCACTGGCTGGGATCGGTGGTGGCTCGGTAGTCCTGTCCTTTGGTTTCTTTTGGGTGCCGCTGGGTGGTGCGGCTGCAGTCAAAGAGTTCGGCTCCTTCCAAGGGGACCTCAGTCAGCGGATCGATGAACTCGAAGTAGTTCTGGTAAGGGGCTTTCTGGTAGAGCTGGTAGGTTTTGTCGCACACGGCGTAGCGGACGCCGCGCTCCATGCGGTGGTCATCGTCATCGAGCACTTCTTTGAAAGGCCCTTTGTAGACGACGGCTTGGTTGCGTTCATAGCAGGCGCCTTGTTTGCCTTTCCAAGCTTGCACGGTGACCGAGCGGAACTCGTAGCCCTCCACGGTCTGCCACGGCTCGGTCTCAAATTTGAGGAGTTCCACACCGTAGAAGCCGGCCTCTTCGAAGGCTTCCAGGAAACCTTTTTCGGTCATGGCTCCTGAGATGCAGCCGGACCAAAGCTTGGGATCATTTCGAAGGTGCTCGGGCACGTCCTCATCGGCCACGATGTCCGAGATGACGGCGCGTCCGCCTTTTTTGAGAACGCGGAAGATCTCTTGAAAGAGCTGTCGCTTGGAATCGGCCTCCACGAGATTGAGCACGCAGTTGGAGACGACCACGTCCACGCTCGCGCTTTGCACGAGTGGCTTGCGGATCCGCAAATCAGCTGCGAGTTCCTCCGCTTTCAGGAACGAGCCGGCATCTTGAATGGGGTTGGCTTGGAGTTCTTGGTCCAGCGCTTCGAGATCGAGATCGAGGTCTTGGATGCGCCCTTTACGAAACTCGACATTTCCATAGCCAATCCTCTCCGCCACGACGGGGGCATTCTCGCGGGCGACTTCCAGCATGTCATCGGTCATGTCGACTCCAATCACCCTGCCTTCCGGGCCGACGACCTGCGAGGCGATGAAGCAAATTTTTCCGGTTCCCGAACCTAGGTCGAGGACGGTTTCACCGGGTGCGAGGTAGGCGCTGGGGTCGCCGCAGCCATAATCCCTTTCGATCACGATGTCGGGGATGACCTTGAGGAACTCCGGATTGTAATCGACCGGGCAGCAGAGGGCTGGTTCTTGGGACTGGGCGGCGGCGGCGTAGCGTTCCTTGGTAGCGACTTCGGCTTTCATAGTTGGAGAGAGCGAGTGGAGGGGAGCAGGCTTTATTCCGAAAATCGTGGGCGATCCGGAACCGCTTCCCAATCCGCCAAGGTGTCGACATCGGAGAGAGGCGCAAGGGTCTGGACCGAATGGCCACTTTCTCGAAGTCGATCCAGTTGTTGGCGCCCGGTTTTCTCCGTGCTCCAGGCGATCTTTTGGAAGACTCCTTCGCGATATTCCGGCAGCCCTAAGAGACAATAGCCGCCATCGGTCGAGAGAGAGAGGACGGCCAAGTCTTGATGAAGAGCGGCCTCGACGGCTTGGAGGAGGGAGTCATCGATCTGAGGGCAATCGCCGCCTAGAAAGACGGCTGGCATCTTGGCAAGGGTGGCGGCGTGGTGGAGCCGTTGGCCGAGATCGCCCTCGCTTTGCGGGACGAAGGAGAGGGGGAGGCCTTTGGCGAGCGGCTGGAGCCATTCCTGCATTTCCGCGGCCGCTTCGGCCGGGGTGAAGTGCACTTCGATCTCCCACGACGAAGGAATAGCTTGGAGCTGTTTTTCGACCATCCAACGATAGGCCAAGCAGGCTGCCTCTGGGCCGAGGTCTTTCGCGAGACGGGTTTTGACCAAGCCCGGGCGCGGTGCCTTGAGCATGAGGACGGCGATAGGCATGAGCGCGTTCCCTAGCTTTTTTTGGCAGCTCGTTTTTTGGCCGACTTCTTTTTGGGTGCGGCGAACTCGAAGCTCACTTTCCCAGTGGAGCGGTCCAGCAAGAGGTAGGCGGAGAACTTTCTTCCTCTCTTGGAGACGAAGCCGGGTAAGAGGTCAGTTTTGCCGTCCCGGAAGAGCTTGACTGCCTGATCAGAGGGGATGTCTCGCTTGAGGATTTGTTTGGAGACGCGGATGCCTTTTTCATCGCCCTGGAGGCCGAGTCGGGGAGCGAGGTAGGCGCGTTCCGTCTCGTAAACCGGTTCGTTTTGGTAGCCCTCCGCGGTGACCCGCGTCAGGATTTGCTCTTCCTTCAGATTGTCGAGTTCGTCCTCCCGGCCATCGCTTTCAAAGACGAAGCCCACTTTGAACTTTTCGTCCAATTCCAAGCCGGCGGAGAAGTCCTTTCCGAAGCGGCTTTTGAAGTCGTCGAAGGGACCGGCGAACTTCGTCTCCAAGAGCTGCTTGGCCTCTGCCAGCGTGATCTCGTGGTTGGCGACATACTTTTTAATGCGGAATTTGCACTCCGGGCTGTAGCATTCGTAAGTGGAGTCGGTCTGCTTGATGGGGCCATTGCCGCAGACGGGGCAAGCGACTTCCAAGTCCGGAAAGACGCGCTTCTTCAGCTCGTCGGTTTGCTTTTTGGCATGGGTGACAATGGTCTCGGTCAGCTCGCGAATTTCCTGCATGAAGGCCTGGCGTGACACCTGCCCGCGTTCCATTTGCTTGAGCTTCATTTCCCACTCCCCGGTCATCTCGGGAGAGGCCAAGATGTCTATCTGAAGAGCATCAATGGTATCGATGAGCGCCAGGCCTTTGTTCGTGACATGGAGATCGCGCGCTTCCCGCGCGATGTATTTTTGGCGAATGAGGCCCTCAATGGTGGCGGCCCGCGTGGCGGGCGTTCCCAGGCCGCGTTCGCTCATGGCGTCGCGCAGTTCTTCATCATCCACGCGCTTGCCCGCCGTTTCCATGGCCGAGAGCAGGGTGGGCTCGGTGTAGCGGGCCGGGGGCTGCGTCTGCTTACTGAGAAGCTCGAGTTCAAGGGTTTCGGCCTCTTCCCCGGGCTGGGCGGCGGCCAGTTCATTGCCCCCCCCGGCCACCCCGGGTTTGCGTCCATAGACCTCCAACCAACCGGGAACGACCAGGATTTTGCCATCGGTTTTGAAGGCGTCCTGGCCGATGCGAGTCAGGCGGGTGGTGTTCTCGAACTCGGCGGGGGGATAAAAGACGGCCAGAAAGCGCCGCATGACCATGTCGTAGATTTTCATGGCCGGCTCGTCGATGGCGGCAGCGGGCAGCTTTCCGGTGGGGATGATCGCGAAATGATCGCTTACCTTAGCCGTATTGAAGACTCGCTTGATGGGCTTCAAGTAGTCCTGGCTCAGTAGTTCTCCGGCAAAGTGGCTGTAGTCCTCCGAAAAATTCTTGGAACCACTGGCGCTGGCGAAGCCTTTCAGGGTGCCGCGCACTGTCCCGATGTAGTCACTCGGGAGGTAGCGAGAGTCTGTCCGCGGGTAGGTCAGCACCTTGTGCCTTTCATAAAGCGATTGCGCTAGCTGGAGGGTCCGCTGAGCGCTGAATCCGTAGCGACTGCCGGCTTCCCGCTGGAGGGTGGTCAGATCGTAGAGGGCGGGGCAACTCTGCTTGCTGGGCTTTTTCTTTTCTTCGATTTGGCCTGGCTTCCCCTGACATCGAGCCTGGATGGCTTCGGCTTCCTGGAGCGACCAAATCCGTTCGGCGCGCAGTTGGTCGTCATCCTCGCTTTTGCGAAAGTCTTCCCGAAACCAGCGCCCGCTGTATTCTCCGGCCGCCACCTGGAAGGTCCCGTGGACTTCATAGAAATCACGAGAGACAAAATTGCGGATGATTCGCTCCCGTTCGGAGAGAATGGAGAGAGTCGGGGTCTGGACCCGACCGGCCGGCGTCAAATTGAAGCCGCCGTGTCGGGAGTTGAACGCGGTCAGGGCGCGGGTGCCATTGAGGCCGACCAACCAATCGCTTTCCGAGCGACAGAGGGCGGCGTCCGCCAGGGAGCGCATTTGGGGCTCCTCACGAAGTTGCCCCCAGGCGCTGAGAATGGCGTCATTGGTCATGGACTGCATCCAAAGGCGTCGCGTGGGTTTTTCGACCGCCCCGATCATGAGGATGTAGCGAAAAATCAGCTCGCCTTCGCGACCGGCGTCACAGGCATTGATGACCTCGGTCACGTCCTTTCGGCGCATGAGCTTGAGAAGAAGCTTCAAGCGATCTTGGGACTTCTCGATGGGCTGCAATTCGAAGCGATCTGGCAAAATCGGCAGATTTTGGAAGCCCCAACCGAGGTTTTTCCCATCGGGTCGGGTGGGCATTTTTAGCTCCACCAAGTGCCCTACCGCAGAGCTGATGATGGCGGAATCGCTCTCGAAAAACTCCTTTTTCTTCTCGAATTTGCCGACACCAGGCGCCTTCGCGAGGACCCGTGAGAGGTCGGTGGCCACGCTTGGCTTTTCGGCAATAATGAGCGATTTGGACATGGGTCAGAATAAGAATCAGCCCACGAATCCCGAGGGTGAGCGGGGCTTGTCGTTGCATCTTTCGTCTCTCCCATCAAGAGGGTTTCAAGAAAACCTTCCCGGGAAGTTGCTTCACCAAACGCTTCATTTCGAGCCGAAGGAGGCAAGTGATGGCGGTTTGCGGGGGGAGAGAACTCCCAGCGATGATCTCGTCGAGAGACTGCGGATCACCCGTTGGCAGCCGCTCCAAGATGGCCTTTTCCTGAGGGGCCAGAGGGGGCGGGGCGGAGGAGGCGGTGGCTTGCGAGAAGAGTCGGCCAAAGTCGTTCAGGATGTCTTCCGGGCTGGTGCAGAGGACCGCCCCTTCCTGGAGCAATTGGTTGCAGCCAGAGGAGCTGGGGCGGTCGATATTGCCGGGGATGGCGTAGAGGTCGCGACCTTGCTCCGCCGCCTGGCCCACCGTGATCATGGCGCCACTTTTGCGGGCTGCTTCGGTCACGAGAATCCCTTGGCTGAGGCCGCTCACGACGCGGTTTCGCATGGGAAAGGTCTGTTTGCTGGGAGGCATGCGCAGGGGGAATTCCGAGAGCACGGCCCCGTTTTCGGCAATCCGATCGGCCAGCTCGCGATTTTCTGTGGGGTAGAGTTCCTGGAGTCCTGAGCCGAGCACGGCTAGGGTCCGGCCTCCGCCAGCGAGGGCCCCTTGGTGGGCGGCGGTGTCGATCCCCCGAGCGAGGCCGCTCACGATCGTCAAGCCGGCTCGCCCCAGCTCTCGAGCGAAACGGGTGGTGACCTCGCGGCCATAGTGGGAGCTGCGCCGGGAGCCGATGATGGCGAGGGCCTGGTCATCGACGGGCAAAATCTGGCCCCAAAGATAGAGCAAGAGGGGGGGATCGTGAATGGTGCGGAGTCGGCTAGGGTATTCCGAATCCTCTTGAAAGATGAGGCGAGCGCCGATCTTTTCGGCCAGGGCCAACTCCTCCTCGTAACGAGTCAGCCGCCGCCAATCCAAGAGCTGGGAGGCCAGTTCCGGGCCGATGCCTGAGACCTCGAGCAAGTCGGAGCGCGAGGCTTCGAGGACGGAGAGGCAATTTTGGAAACGAGCCAAGAGGCGCTGGACGGTGATCGATCCAATGCGCGGCAGGAGATTGAGCACCAGACAGGCCTCCCGTTCCGTCATGAAACCGGGGTTTGCAGATGTTCGAGCGCTTCCCGGAGGTCTGGCTGGGTCAGGTCCGACCGCAGCTCGGCGGTCCCGAGCTCTGGCACCAGGACGAAGCGGATGGCGCCGGTTTGAAACTTCTTATCCCGTGCCACCAAGCGTTCGATCTCCTCGATGGAGAAGTCGGCCGGCAAGGTCAGGGGCAAGCGGAAATGCGCCAAAGCGCGGAGGACGCGGGCGGCCGAGGCGGGTGCGAGCCCTGCCTTTTTCTGAGAGAGGAAGAGAGCAGCCCGCAGGCCGAGAGAGATGGCCTCTCCGTGAAGGAGGCGACCATACCCAGCAGCGGCTTCGATCCCGTGCCCTAGGGTGTGGCCAAAGTTGAGATGGGCGCGAGTGCCCGAGGTCTCCTTTTCGTCTTCTTCCACGATGCGGGCTTTGATGGCGACGTTGCGGGCGATGATGTCTGGCAAGCGCTCACTCAAATCTTGGGAGAGGATGGCGTCCAGCAGGGAGGGCTCGCGGATGGCGGCATGCTTGATGACTTCGGCGAAGCCCTCATTGAATTCTCGTTCCGGGAGGGAGTGGAGGGTGTCGACGTCGGCTAAGACCGCGGCGGGTTGGTGGAACGCGCCCACCAGATTTTTGCCTTCGGGCAGATTGACTCCGGTTTTGCCGCCCACGGAGCTGTCCACTTGGGAGACGATAGTGGTGGGAATTTGGAGAAAGGGGACCCCTCGGAAGAAGACAGCCGCCACAAAGCCCGCGAGATCTCCCAGCACCCCGCCTCCCAAGGCCACCACGACTGCCTGACGATCAAGCCCTTTGGCTGTCATTTCACGGCAAAGCCGGATGACTTCTTCGAGTGACTTCGAGGCCTCTCCCGCCGGCACGAGGAACGGGTGCACGCTGTGGCCTGCGCGCGTCAGGCTCTCGCTGACGGTGGCGGCATAGAGGGGGCCGACATTCGAATCGGTCAAGAGGGCGCAGGTTTTGCGGCCGAGGAGGGAGGCCAAGAGGGGGCCGGCTTCGGCCAGGTTCCCCCGACCGATGTGGACCGAGTAGTCGCGACCGGGAAGCTGGAGAGGGACTTTCATGCTGAGACGCGGCGGGCGAGCGTTTCCGCGAGGAAGGCCGCGGAGGTGTGGGGCGTGGCGGTGACCCTAATGAAGGCCGGTTCTTTGCGAAACCAGCTTTCCTGTTTTTTTGCGAGCTGGCGGGTGGCGATGGCGATTTGCTCGAGACACTCGTCCCGGGTGGTCTTTCCGGCCAGGTGGCGTCGGATTTCGGCGATGCCGATGGCACGGGTGAAGGGACTCTCGATTCTCTCTGGCAAGGCGGCCACTTCCTGGAGGGCTCCCTGGTCGAGCATGGCTTTGGTTCTCCGGAGAATGCGCTCTCGCAGTTCCCCCCGCTCCCGATGGAGAAAGAAGGCGAGGGTGGGCTGCTTCGGCCGAGCCGGGGTGCGGCCTCGCAAGGCGGTGATGGGTTGGCCGGTCTGGAGAGAGACTTCGAGGGCGCGTTGGACGCGGCGGGGGTTTTGCAGGTCGATGCAAGCGGCGGCCTGGGGGTCGAGCTGGAGGAGTTGGCGGAGGCGTTCCTCGGCGGTTAGGGAATCCAGCTTCCGCCTCAGCTGGGGGTCGGTAGCGGGGAGATCGTCGAAGCCTTCCAGGACGGCGCGGAGGTAAAGTCCACTCCCGCTGACTAGGACGGGAAGTCGTCCTCGCTCTCGCACCTCCGCGAGAGTCGTCTCGACTTCTCGGGCGAAGCTGGCGGCGCTCAGGTGGTGGGAGAGCGGGAGGAAGCCGTAGAGATGGTGCGGAGCGGTGGCCGTTTCCTCCTGGGAGGGTTGCGCGCTCAAACGGGGGAGAGCTAGACAGGCTTGGAAGGGATCGACATTGATGACTTCGCCACCAAGGCGAGCGGCCAAGCGAGCCGCCACTTCCGTTTTCCCACTGGCGGTGCAACCTGCCAGGACGAGGAGCGGCGGGTGGGGCGGTGGCGATTTCACGAGAGACGGTTCGGTCGCTTTTCCCTTTTCCCCTACAGGGAAGGCTTGAAAGCAAAAAGCCCGCTTGGCAAGCGAGGGCCAAACGGGCTGGACGAAGAGAGGGGTCGTTAGGGTTCGGCCGTTTCCGGCTTGGCCTTGGCGCCGCTCACGAGGAGCTTCCGGCCCATGAACTCCTGATCGTGAAGGACTTCCACGGCTCGCTTGGCTTCATCAACGGTATTCATGGAGACAAAGGCGTAGCCTTTGCTGCGCATGGTGCGCCGGTGGGTCACGATTTCGGCATTGGTGACTTGGCCCACTCCATTGAAGAGTTCGAAGAGGTCGCTTTCGGCCGCGTCATAGCTGAGGTTGCCGACATAGAGACGTTCAGTCGTCACTTCGATGATTTCGGGAGCGCGCTTGGGGCGCTCGGAGCGAGGGCGTTTTTCCCGCTTGGGCTTGGGAGCGACTTCGGCTTGGGGGCGGGGAGTGCGAGTTTGCGGCACCCCGGATTTGCCTCGTTTGGCGGGTTTTTTGTGCGGGTTGTAAGCGCCGAAGGTGAGGGCTTTGAGAAACTTCTGCCACCCGGTGAGCGGCTTGGGCTTGCGGGGGGCACTGCGGCGAGGCCCGCGTCGGTTGCGGTTGCCCCCGCGTCCTCCGCGACTGCGTCTTGGAGGACGATTGGATGAGTTTTCGGACATGAATCTAAAATGGGTTGGTAGTAGGACGTCGACTCTGGTCCCCCTTGAGGGAGGGCGAGGTCGGCGTTCAGGATGAGAAGCTGGTGGAAGATCGCCCTCGGATGGTGCTTCCCCCTCGGGTGAGGAGAAAAGGGCCAGGAGCCCAAGACCAGGGAGAGGGGACCGACCAGCTGGGAGAAAGAGCGTAGCCCCCCTGAGACGGCAGAACCATCTGAGGGAGCGCGGCTTCTGAAGGGGCCGTTTAGGCCGCGGTCTCGCTGGTGGCCTCTTCCGTTTCGTCGCCCTCGAGATTGACCGGGAGGTCGACCCACTCCAGGTAGGCCATGGGGGCGGCATCCGAGCTGCGAGGCCCGAGCTTGGTGATGCGCGTGTAGCCTCCCGCTCGGTCTTGGGCCGCCGGGGCGACCACTTCGAAGAGCTGCTTCACGATTTGCTTTTGGTGGGCGGTGCCGATACGAAGTTTTGCCAGGACCTGACGGCGAGCGTGGAGGTCTCCGCGCTTTCCGAGGGTGACGAGTTTTTCCGCATAGGGTCGCAAGGCCTTGGCCTTGGCCAGGGTGGTGCGGATGCGCTTGTGGGTGATCAAGCTGCAAGCCATGTTGGCGAGGAGGGCATCGCGGTGCGATGCGGTGCGACCGAGCTTGACGGTGTTTCTGCGATGTCTCATGACGGTTGGGTCGTGAGGCCGGGCGGACCGAAGGGTCCGGGGCCTGGTTAGTCGTCCATATTTTGGCTGATGAGGTCGGCCAGACCTGGGCCACCCGCGAGGCCGGGGAAACGGGACGCTCCCGCGGAGCCGAGAGGCGGCTCCATGAGGGAGGGGTCGATCTGCATGCCGAGGGACAGGCCAAGCTCGTGGAGCTTGTCCTTGATCTCGTTGAGCGATTTCTTCCCGAAGTTGCGGTATTTGAGCATTTCTGCCTCGGACTTCATGGCCAGCTCGCCCACGGTGACGATGTTGGCGTTGTTGAGACAGTTGGCGGCCCGAACCGAGAGCTCGATCTCATTCACGCTCATGTTGAGGAGGCGCTTGAGTTCGGCGTTTTCCTCGCTTTGCGCTTCGGGAGCCTCTTCAAACTCGATGAGGTCGTCGTCGTAATTGACGAAGACATCCAGGTGCTTGCGGAGGATGCCGGAGGCTTGCAAGAGAGCGTCAGGCGGGCTGATGCGACCATCTGTCCAGATATCGAGGACGATTTTCTCAAACTGGGTGTTTTGGCCGACCCGGGTGTTTTCCACGGAATACTTCACGCGATTGACGGGAGAAAAGATCGAGTCGATCGCGATGAGGCCGATGGGCATCTCGGGGTATTTGTTTTCTTCTCCGGTGGCAAATCCACGGCCTACGCGCACTTCAAACTCCGCTTCGAAACGGGCCTTGGTGTCGATGGTGCAGATGAGCTGGTCTTTGTTCACCACTTCATAGGTGGTGCTTTCCTCAATGTCGGCGGCGGTCACGACGCCTTCTTTTTCCACGGAGAGGGTCAGGATGGCGGGGTCTTTGCCGTGATGCTTAAACTTGACCTTTTTGAGGTTGAGGATGATTTCGGTGACGTCTTCCACGATCCCAGGCAGGGAACTGAATTCATGCTGGGCTCCCGAGATTTTGACCGAGGTGATGGCGGCACCTTCCAGCGAGCTGAGGAGGACCCGGCGAAGGGAGTTTCCGAGGGTGTGGCCGTAGCCCTGCTCGAAGGGTTCGGCCACGAATTGCCCGTAGGTGTCGTTGGCGGTGCTTTCGTCTTTGATGAGACGATTCGGCATTTCAAATCGGCCGAGAAGGATAGGATCAGATTTGGATGTGGTTTCAGTTTCCATTGATTGAACGGGTGCGGCGGGTTCCCCTTGGCGAGTGCGGCTCTGGGACCAATCAAGATCCGAGCCCAAGGACCAACGCCGAATCAGCTGCCTCGCGGGCGGTGACTGTCCCGAGGATCAAGGCAAAAGCAAGGGGAAATTGCAGGCTTCTCATACCAAATCCAAGAAGTCTTTGGACGATAGAATCTGATTGGGGTGGACATTCAGGCAGCCTGTGGCTGCGGGAAGAGGCGGGGCGGGCGTCCTTTGGCTCCTGGCGGCGTTGGTCGGGTCAGGCAGGACCCCGGTCCAGCCCGACCACTCCCGCCTTGCCAGAAACCAAAAACCGCTCCGCTATCGTCCAAATCTTTCTTGGATTTGGTATCACTCCTCGGGGAGGGTCGCCGCCGGAGGGTGATCTCGGCGGAGGACCAACAAACCATCCAAGCGGTAGAGCCAGGCATTTTTGGGGTCGGTCAAGACAGCGAGATGCGCTTCTTGCAGGGGCCCTAGGACCACACTTTCTCCGTCAATGGTCCCGGGAAGCCGTTCGGTGCGAATGAATTCGGCGAAGGAGGCGGAATTCGGCAGGTAGACGACGAGTTCGGCAAAGTCCGGCCCGTCGTGCCGTACGAAGGGAGCCCAGAGCCATTTTTCCTCTGCCTCGTCCGTGCGCAGATTGACAAATTGCCAACCCTGGCCGGAGCGGACCTCAAAGCGGAATCGATTGGCCTCTTCTTCCTGGGGATTCCACGCTTCCATTTGGCCGCCCTCACTATCGAGGACGCGGAGGTGAGCCGAGCCTTGCACTCCGACCCAGAGGCCATCCCATTTGGCTGCTTCCAGTGGGACGATTTCTTGCCCAACGGGCGTTTTGCTGCCGACGACAGCGCAACCCGTCGAGAAAGCGCAGCTAGCCAGGAGCAGAAGGAGGGCTTTCATGGGTCGGGCCAAGAGGGGGCGAGGCGGGTCGGAAGCCGTTCAGCGAGCAAGCTGTTTTTAGCGTAGGTAGTCGTTGAGTAGGTTTTCGAGCATTTCCTGCCGGCCGGAGGGCAGGACCGGGGCCTCGATGCCGAGAGCGTAGTCATTCAGCTCAGCGAGGGTGGTGCTTCCTGCCTCGATCTTGGCTCCCATGCCGGAGTCGTAGGAGGCATAGCGGCTCCCGACAAACTCGGCCATGCGACCGTCTTCGATGATTTTGGAAGCGATTTTGAGGCCGCGGGCGAAGGCATCCATGCCGCCGATGTGGGCGTGAAAGAGGTCGGCCGGTTCGTGCGATTCCCGGCGGCGCTTGGCGTCGAAGTTGAGCCCGCCGGTGGTGAAGCCGCCCATTTTGAGCACGCGGAGCATGACGAGGGTCGTTTGGTAGACATCGGTCGGGAACTGGTCGGTGTCCCAGCCGAGCAGGGGATCGCCTCGGTTGGCGTCGATCGAACCGAGAGCCTGGGCCGCGAGGGCCACATCCAGCTCATGCTCCATGGTGTGGCCGGCCAGGGTGGCATGATTGGTTTCGATATTGAGCTTGAAGTGCTCCAAGAGGCCATATTCTCGCAGGAAGTTCAAACAGGCGGCTGAGTCGGAATCATACTGGTGGGTGGAAGGTTCGCGGGGCTTGGGCTCGATGTAAAATTGCCCAGTGAAACCGATTTTTTTGGCATGATCCACCGCCAGGTGGAGGAGAGCGGCCAAGTGGTCGAGCTCCCGCTTCATGTCGGTGTTGAGGAGGGTGGCGTAGCCTTCTCGCCCACCCCAAAAGGTGTAGCCTTCTCCTCCCAGGCGATGGGTGGCTTCGAGGGCTTGTTTCACTTGAGCAGCGGCGTAGGCGAAGACGTCCGCTGAGGGCGAAGTGGCCGCTCCTTGGGCGTAGCGGGGGTGGGCAAAGAGACAAGCGGTGCCCCAAAGCAGCTTTTTGCCGGTCGCTTTTTGGAAGGCCTCCAGCTTCTCCACCACCTGGTCCAGGTAGTCGTGGGATTGGGCCAAAGTGGTCCCTTCGGGCGCGATGTCGCGATCGTGGAAGCAGTAGTAATCGATCCCGGTTTTTTCCAAGAACTCAAAGAAGACCGGGACCCGGTTGAGTGCGTTTTCGATGGAGTCCGAGCCATCATCCCAGGGCATGAGCGCGGTGCCGGCTCCGAAGGGATCGCCCAGCGGATTGCGCATGACGTGCCAATAAGCCGCTCCGAAGCGGAGATGATCCCGCATGGTTTTCCCGGCCACCAAGGCCTCCGGTTCATAGTGGCGAAACTCGAAAGGATCGGTGCTTTCAGGCCCGCCGAAGCGGAGTGTTGGGATATCGGGAAAAGAAGAAGTGCTCATAGGATAACGGGCGAAAGACCCGAGCCGGCAAGCCTGCCGTGGTCGCCGATTCGGCGCAAATTAAAAAAATGGTTCTGCTTCAAACTGTGTGTGGAGAGAGGTCGAGACGGCCGCAGTGGAAGAGGACGCGAGTGCGGAGGGAGCGGAAATTTGGCAAGCCTCTGGCATTGCTCTTGAGCATCTGAATTTTGGAATTGATGCCCTCGGCGG
>JBCCJK010000043.1 GCA_039027815.1 Verrucomicrobiota bacterium | reverse complement strand
GTCTTCGCGGCCTCCGATCGCACCTTGGGGATCGGCGCGGGGCAGATGTCCCGAGTGGACTCCAGTCGCATCGCCGTCTGGAAAGCCAGCGAAGCCGGCCTCTCGCTGAAAGGCAGCGTCGTCGCGAGCGATGCCCTCTACCCTTTCCCGGACGGGCTCATCGCGGCCGCCAAAGCGGGCGCGACCGCCGCTATCCAGCCCGGAGGCAGCATCCGCGATGAAGACGTCATCAAAGCCGCCGATGAGCACGATATGGCCATGGTCTTCACGGGGCACCGGCATTTTCGGCACTAGGCCGCTCTCCCTCCCCCGCGCTTCAGCGCCTCTTCCCCACACCACCTTCCCTCCATTCTACCAGTGAATTCTGGAGGTTGGTATCACAGCTCCACCCCAAAAAAGTCCCAAAAGACGCGCACGAAGACCTCGCGTTTGAAATCGGGCACCCAGTCCAGGAGAAAAGCGCTCGGCTGGACCCAGCGGACGGATTGGAACTCGTGGGCCATGTGGAGTCGGATGTGGCGGTTTTTTCCGACAAAGCGACAGCGATAAAAGGTCTGGCTCTGCCCCCGCCAGCGCCCCTTCTTGCGGTGGCCTTCCGGGAAGACGTAGCTGTAACCGTCTTTTGCTTCCACCACTTGGTAGTGCTTCGGCTTGAGACCGATCTCCTCCCAGGCCTCCCGGCGGAGGGCCTGCTCGGTGGTCTCGCCCGGATCGACCCCGCCCTGGGGAAATTGCCATTGGCCTCGACGATCGGCCCGCTCCCCCAGGAGGATGCGGCCGTCACCGCGCTCCAAAATCATGGCGGCGTTCGGTCGGAGCGGGAGAGGCTTTTGCGGCATGGTGGAAAGCGTGGCGCTTGCTTTTCAAGAGCCTTTCGACGAACGCGGAGCATGGCCGAGGTCCCTTCCATGGCAAGCGAAGATCCGTTGGCGGATCCGTCGATGGAGACTTCCTCCGTGGGAGCTGTCATGCACCTGGGGGCCGCCTCCGCCAGCATGCTGGTCTTCCAGCGCTTGGAGGGCGGGGGGATCGAGCAGATCGACTTCTTGGAACAGGCCGTTCCTCTGGCGAGGGACGTCTTTCGAAGCGGGCAAATGACGGTCTCGACCGTCGAACGCTGCGTGGAAATCCTGCAAAAGTTCCAGACCACGATGGAGGAATTGGGGGTGCCCCGCTCTCGGCCTCAGCGAACGGTCGCGACCAACCTTTTGGCGGAGTCCTCTGACCAGGATGTCTTCTTGGACCGGATCCGGGTGGCCTGCGGCTTGGATGTGGAGACGCTCGATGATGGGGAAATGACCCGCGTCATTTACCTCCTGAGCCAGACCATGCTCCAGGAGCTGGGCACCCTCCGTAAAAAGAGCACCCTGGTCGTCCACGTGGGTCCGGGCAACACCCGCGCCCTGCTCTTCGAGGGGGGGCGCATTTGCAATTACAGCAGCTACCGCCTCGGGACGCACCGCATCATGGAGGCCATGCGGCTGCAGAGTCTAGCGGGGGCGGGGCTCTTGCAGCTGATGCGCCAACACAGCCGCGGGAACGTGGGCCAGCTCTTGTTTGATTACCAACACGCCAAGATCAAGCACATGGTGGCCATCGGCTACGAGATCCAGATGATCGCCCGCGAAATGAAAGGCCGCAGCGGGGTGGCCCGCCTCACTCCGGAGAAGCTGCGCCAGGAGCGCGACCGGGTGACGGCCCTTTCCACGGATGAACGGGTCTGGCGTTACCAGACTGATTACCAAACCGCCGAGGCGCTGGTGGGGGCGCTCGAGCTGAATCTAGCGATCGCGGAAGCCCTGGAGGTGAGCGAGATCTTTATCCCGATTCACGATTACGAGTCCGCTCTCCTGGAGCGCATCCCCCGCGCTTCCGAGCTAACGGAGGGCTTCGCGGATGAGGTGATCCAGAGCGCTTACAGCTTGGGAGAAAAGTACAAGATCGATCTCCAACACGCCCAGCAGGTGGAGTTCTTGGCCCACCACCTCTTCACGGAACTGCGCTCGGTCCATCAGCTCGATTCCCATAGCGAGCTTCTCCTCCGGGTGGCCGCCATCACCCATGAGGTCGGGCACTACGTCAGCCCCCGCCTCCACCACAAGCACTCGCTCTACCTCATTCAACACAGCGAAATTTTCGGACTGAGCTCGGTCGACATCGAGGTGGTGGCCTTGGTGGCCCGCTATCACCGCCAGTCCCCTCCCAAGCCGCTTCATCCGGTCTACCGAGAGCTGAGTCGCGATCGCCGGATCCAGGTCTCGAAGCTGGCGGCCTTGTTGCGTTTGGCGGACGCGCTCGAGCAGAGTCATTCCCAACGGATCCACGAGTTGGAGGTCCGCGTGGAGGGGCGCAAGCTGGTTTTGCGGGCCAGTGGCCTGAGTGACATCGCGATCGAGCAGCTCGCTCTCGACAGCGAAGGCGATCTTTTCCGGAATATCTTCGGCCTCGACCCTGTCTTGGCTCTCGCCAAGTCGCCCCGATCCGACGAAGGGTGATTTTCCGCTGCTTTGCAGTTGGAAACCCAGCCCAAGGATCGTAGGTTTTTCCAACACACCGAATCATGAGCAAAGAAAGCCCACAGATCACCGCCTACCTCAAGACCTACTGCGGATGGAGCGAAGGAGTGCGCGCCATTTTCCGCAAGTATGAGCTGCCTTTTGAAGAAAAGGACATCATTCAAAATCCCGCCTTCCGCTGGGAGATGGAGCAAAAGAGCGGCCAACCGCTCAGCCCTTGCGTCCTGGTGGACGGCCAAATGCTGGCCGACGTGAGCGGCGATGAGGTCGAGAGCTGGATGATTGAAAATGGCTACCTCCAAAAAAGTGAGGAGGCCGCCGATGCGCCCACCGGCAGTTCCTGCACCGACGAGGAACATGAAGCCATGGCGCGGGGAGAGATCCCGACCATCCCCGGCAAGATTCGCTTCGTGGAGTGAGCCAGCTGGCGGCTAGAAGTCGAGGTAGATTTCGGTCCGCCGGTTGACCTTGCGGCCGTCTGGGTTGTCGCTCCCATCCGCGTTTTCATTCGGCCGGAGGGGTTGGGTGTAGCCGAAGGCTTCGGTCAGGACTTGCGCTTCGGGCACGCCGTAGTTGAGGAGGGTCTGTCGGACTTCCTTCGCCCGGCGGGCACTCAGGTTTTCATTGTAGGCTTGGGTCCCCCGGGAGTCGGTGTGGCCACTGATTCGGATGGTCTTGTCGGGGTCGGCCCGGAGGAGTTCGGCTACGATTTCCAGTTGGCGGAGGGCCCGGGGGTGGAGTTCGTCCTCATCGAAACTGAAGAAGAGGGCCAAGACGTCGCCGCCTTCCGGCTTTTTCACAAGGGGGGTGTAGTAGGCATCGCCGGTCCCGAATTGCTGGGCGTGGAGCTCGATCAATTTGTCCAAATTGATCTCGGCCACCTTCCAGTCTTCCTCCACGCGATGGAGAATGACTCCGAAGCGGCCCTTGGCCCCGCTGGCCGATTCGACATCGCTCAAAAACCAGGCGACCGCCTCCCGCATGACGGTGTTGTAGAGAGGGCGTTCGGGATCGAGTTGGTAGCCGCTTTCCTCGAAGAAAATGCAGAGGGCGGCGATGCGGGCATCGCGGATTTTCTCCTTGAGCACGAGCGCCTTGGCGGCTGCGAAGTCCTGCGTCACGACCGCTTGCACGAAGCGATCGGCCACTTGAAGCGCGCCGTCGATGTCGACCTGGCGTTCGTCGACGGGACGGTCCGCCCTTTCTAAGACGAGGGCTGGTCTTTCCGGGGAGAGGGCGGGGAGGCTGATGTCGCCGATCCGCCATTTCCCCTCGGCGTTCCGGTGGAGATCGACCAGGATTTCCTTCTTGGTTTCGGTGCCCAGGGGGTCCGAGAGCGCCAGGGCGTAGCGGTGGAACCCCCGGGTCTCGCCCACCAGGCGAGGCGGCACCGGTAGGACTTTGAAAGGACTCTCCTCCAGGAAGGAGCGAAGGGTGACCGCTTGGGGCTGGCCCAGACCGATCGCCTGAAGAATTTCGAGAGATTCGTCGATTTTCTCTTCCGCCAGCAAGACAGCAACGGCGGCCAGGATCTCCCGAGGGCCTTCCCGGGTCACGTCCTCCAGTGACGGGTAGCCGGCGTAGCGGCGCGTGGGGGGGGTGGGCTCTGGGGGCGCGACCTCAGCCGGTTCTTCCGGGGCCAAGCTCTCGCCCGAGGCCAGCGATGGGTCTGGGCTTTCGGGCGGGGGAGGGACGGCTTTTTCTCCGCCCAAGGAGAAAAGAAAGTAGCTGCCCACGCCCAGTCCGACCGCGCCCAGCAAGACGAGCAAGATCGGGGGGAGGCTGCCGTGAGTGGGAGGCGAGGCGATCGCTTTCATGGGGCGCACGAGGTGGAGAGAGGAGGGGGAGAGAAGGCAGTCAGCGAAGGGGGGCAAATTCGACGTAGCCGCGTTTGGCGACGCCATTTTCCCGCCGGACCAGGAGAATCCGAGAGCGTTGGCTGAGCATCTGGTCGGCGATGACTTGGTAGAAATCGGCTGGCTCAAAGACGGCTGTTTGGTTGATGCCGATGATGATGTCATTGCGGCGGAGCTTGGTGGAGGCGGGGGAGCCGGGAAGAATCTTGGAAACCCGCAGCCCCTGAACTCCACGTTCCTGCGCTTCGGCGGGCAGCGGCTCGACCGTCACGCCGAATTTGGTGGGGACTTCTTCGGGGGTGAGGCTCTGGAGCGTCAACTGCACGGGCTCAGCACTCATCTCCGGGAAGAAGGCGCGGTCCGCGATGAGGGGCTCCAAGAGGAGGGTTTTTCCATTGCGCCAGACTTCTAGCGGGATGGTCTGCCCCACGTCCGCGGTCTGAATGGTTTCCATGAAGGAGCTGATGGATTGGGCGTTGGTTTCCACGCGGTCCCCATCGACCGAGAGGATGACGTCCTTGCGCATGAGTCCGCAGCGCTCCGCCGGGGAGCCGGGTTGGATGGAGGCGACCATGGCGCCGTATTCGTGGGGGTAGTCCAGCTCATTGAATTGGCTCAGGAGGTAGGGGGTTTTTTCGTCATAGACGACGATCCCAAGGTAGCCTTTGACGACGCGGCCCTTGGTGGCTATTTGCTCGAAGGCATCCCAGGCGTCGTTTGACGGAATACTCAGGCCGATCCCTTGGTAGGTCCGGCTGGAGTCGGTGCTGTAGACGGCCACGTTGATGCCGATGACGTCGCCACGAAGGTTGACGAGCGGGCCGCCGGAGTTGCCGGGGTTGATGGCGGTGTCGGTTTGGATGTAGTTGGGTGCGGTGTCGCTTTGGCCGAACTGGCGGTTTTTGGCGCTCACGATTCCCTGGGTCACGGTTTCCCGGAGGCCGAAGGGATTGCCGACCGCGAAGACAATTTGTCCGGATTGGACCTCATCCGAGTCCCCGCGGCGGAGGGCCGGGAAGTTGCTGCGGCTGCTCTGAATGCGAAGCACGGCCACATCCAGTTCGGGGTCGGAGCCCACGAGGATGGCATCGTAGTCATTGCCATCGTGGAGGATGACTTTGATTTCGTCTTGGTCGCGAATGACGTGGTCATTGGTGATGATGTGCCCTTCCTGGCTGACGATCACTCCCGAGCCGAGGCCTTGCCGATTGTTCTGCCTTTGGTAGGGCTGGAGGCCGAAGGGGCTTCGCTGTACGCCCTGCTCGAGAAAGGTTTGCCGGGTCACCACGCTCACGACCGAGGGAACGACCGAGGCCACAACTTCCTGGAATTCCTGGTCCAAACGGAGCAGGGCCGGGATGGATTCCTCCGAGAGGGCCGAGGTGGTCGGAAGGGTGAATTCCTCCGGAAGGTGGCGGGGCGGGGCTTCCCCCTGAAGGAGATCGAACAGGTTGTATTCCTGGTCGTTGGCCTTGAGGAAATAAAGCAGGACGAACGAGGCGCCGAAGAGGGCGGCCAGCAGCAGGGAGCGGCGAAGGGCGTCGTGCATGGGGAGAAACCTAGGCAGGGAAGAGAACGATGCCAGTGGCGGTTTTCGTTCGAGAGAGTCCGGGATGGAGCGGGCCTGGACCTGGCCTCGTTCCAGGAGCGTGGCCTAGCTGAAGTTGGCTTCCACGCGGCGCACGGCTTTTTTTAGCAAGCGATGTTCGGGCTGGGAGAGATCGGGATCGGCTGCGAGAATGGATTGGGCGAGCGCGCGCGCTTCGTGCACGAGCGCGGTGTCGCTCACCAGGTTGCCGAGCCGGAGGCCGCTGGTGTGCCCGCTTTGGGCGGTCCCCAGAATCTCGCCCGCGCCGCGCAATTCGAGATCGGCCTCGGCCACGCGAAAGCCATCGGTGGTGTCTTCCAAGACCGCCAATTTTTCGGCCGCCTCGTCCCCGGCCTTTTTCCCGGTCAGGAGGATGCAGTAGCTTTTGTGAGCGCCCCGGCCGATGCGGCCGCGCAGTTGATGAAGCTGGGCCAGCCCGAAGCGCTCGGCATCGAAGACGAGCATGACGTTGGCATTGGGCACATCGACCCCCACTTCGATGACGGTGGTACTGACGAGGGCGCCCAAGCGGCCTTGGCGAAAGGCGTCCATGGTGGCCTGTTTTTCCTCGGCGCTCAGCCGCCCGTGGAGCAGTCCAACCTCGTGCGGGTGGAGGAGTCGGCTCCAACTTTCGACTTCCTGAGTGGCGGCCTTGGCCGAGACTTTCTCGCTTTCTTCCACCAGGGGAAACACGAGGTAGGCCTGCCGGTCCTGTTCCAAGTGCTCTTTCACAAACTTGGCGGCCTCCTTCGTTCTGGTGCCCGGGCGGACGGCGGTCACGATCTTGCCGCGACCCTGCGGTAGCTCGTCGATGAGGGAGACGTCCAGATCGCCGTAGACGGTCAGGGTCAAGGTCCGGGGGATGGGGGTGGCCGTCATGACGAGGAGGTCGGGGTGCTGGCCCTCTTCCGCTTTTTCGGTGAGGCGACCGCGCTGGAGCACGCCGAATTTGTGCTGCTCGTCGATGACCACGTAGCCCAGCTTGGCGAAGGCCTCTTTTTCCCATAGAAGAGCGTGGGTCCCGACCAGGATTTGCGGCTCTCCCCCCCCTTCTAGCAGGGGCAGGGAGTCGGAAGACTTCTTGGAACCGGTCCGAAGTCCCACCCGAATGCCAAGCGGGGCCAGCCATTGCTCGAAGTTGAGGTAGTGCTGTTCCGCTAGAATCTGGGTGGGGGCCATGAGGGCGGCTTGCCAGCCGGATTCGACCGCGTAGAGCATGCTGGCGAGGGCCACCAGGGTTTTGCCCGAGCCGACATCCCCCTGGAGCAGGCGGTTCATGGGGCAGGTCGAGGCGAGGTCTCGCCGGATTTCTTCGACCGAGCGCTGCTGGGCCCCGGTCAGCTTGAAGGGTAGGCTGGCCAGCAGTTCGCGGGTGAGTTCTCCCGGGCCGGCCCGGGACGGCTTTTGGTGTGCGCGCAGCCGGGCCCTCTGGCGGAGCACATTCAATTGCAGGGCCAGGAATTCATCCCGGGCCAGTCGGTGGCGGCTTTGGGCGAGGTGCTCCGGGTCGTCCGGAAAGTGAATGCCACGGATGGCCTGACCCAGGGAGAGAATGTCGCCCTTTTGGAACGCCGGGGGAACGAGTTCAGCCAAGCTTTCCAGGGGAAGGCTTTCCAGGACGCGGGCGAGGAGGGCACGGAGGGGGCGTTGTTTCAGGCCCTCTTTCAGCGGGTAGATGGGCACGATCCGACGCATGTGGAGCGAGGAATCAGGGGAGTCGGGCTCCACGATTTCGTAGTCAGGGTGGTCGAGGACGAGGCGCTTGCCGCTTTCCTTGACCTTGCCGTAGACGACGAGGTGCTGGCCGGTCGCGAGGAGTTTGTGAATGAAGGGCAGATTGAACCAGCGGAGGATGAGGGGGGGCGTGAGCGCGTTGTCGGGGGAGGTGAGCGTGGCCTCGAAGAAGGAACGCCCGCGGCCGCGCAGGAAGCGCCGTTGCGCATCGGTCACCACCCCGTAGAGACAGAGCGCTTGGCCCCCGCTTCCGCCGAGAGGGAAGCTGCCAAAGGAGCGACGGTCCTCGTGACGCCGGGGGTAGTGGCGGAGCAGCTGGCCCACGGTGAGGAGCCCGTTTTGCTGGAGGGCGCGCTGGAATTCGCGAGGCAGCTCCAAGGTGTCGAGGGGCGTTTTCGGCGTCACTGGGCGCTGCGGAGGTGGCGGACTACGAGCTGGAGCGACTCGCGACCGCGAAAGCTATTGCGGGAGAGGGTGAAGGCCACGTCCCAGGGCGGGCGCGGGAGGGCCTCCAAGGGGGCGTGGAACCAGATGGCCGATTGGACCACGCCGTTCTGCCGGAGATCGAGCTTGAGGTGCTTCTCGCTCAAGACCCGCGGTTCCCGATCAAAGGTCACCCCACGGGCGGCCAGGAGCGGCTCGGCGTTCTCCTTGCCAAAGGGTTCCATGAGTTCATAGGCGTCGAGGCCGGCCAGGCTGAGTTCCCGCAGTTGCACCACCCCATCGATCTCCAGCTTGCTCTCCAGGATTTCGGCGGTCGCGGTTTCCTGCATGTGTTGGCAAAGGGCCGCGCGGAAGGCGGGGAATTTGGTTTCTTCCACCGAGAGTCCCGCTGCCATGGCATGGCCCCCGCCTTTCAGGAGGTGGGGGCGGCAGGCGTCGAGGGCTTCCACGAGGGAGAGCCCTTCGATGCTGCGTCCGCTCCCTTTGCCGATTCCCTCTTCGTCAAAGGCCACCACGATGGTGGGACGGTGATGCAAGCGCATGAGGCGCGAGGCGACAATCCCGATGACGCCTGGATGCCAACCGCGGGAGCCCAAGACGATGGCGGCTTCCTGCTCGGGATCAAAGCCGTTGAGCTGGGCGAGGGCTTCCTCGCGGATCCGCTCCTCGACTCGTTGGCGCTCGCGGTTTTGCCGATCGAGCGCTTCCGCGATCTGCTTGGCCTTCGCGGGCGCTTCTTCGAGGAGGAGGTCGAGCGAGAGCTTGGCCGTGTCGAGTCGCCCCGAGGCGTTCAAGCGAGGCCCCAGCTTGAAGCTGATATCGAGCGCTTTGATGGGGCCTTGCAGCCCGGAGACTTCCATGAGCGCACGGATGCCGGGGCTGCGCGTTTGTTGGAGACGCTCTAGCCCTTTGCGCACCAGGAGGCGGTTTTCGTGCTCCAGGGGCACGAGGTCGGCCACGGTGCCGAGGGCGGCCAGATCGAGGTGGTCTTTGAGGTCGAAGTGCGCGAGGGGGCGTTGCTTGAGTAGCCCGTGCGCCATTTTGAAAGCGAGGCCGGCGCTGCAGAAATGATGAAACTCGCTCCCCAGCTGGGGATTGACCAAGAGGCAGTCGGGCGGGGGGCCAGCCGAGCAGAGCTGGTGGTGATCGATGACGATGACGTCGATGCCCTCTTGGCGCAGCCACCGGATTTCTTCCAAGGAGGAGGTCCCGCAGTCGACCGCAATGAGCAGGTCAGGATGCAGCTCGTCGAGACAGCGTTCGAGGCCTTCATGGCTGATGCCGTAGCCTTCGTCCATGCGGTGTGGGAGGAAGGGATGGGGATCGACACCGTAGGCGCGCAATAGATGAGTCAGGAGGGCGAGCGAGGTGACGCCGTCGACATCGTAGTCGCCATAGAGAACGATTTTTTCCTGGCGGTCGATGGCCTCATGAATGCGGCTGGCGGCGCGCTCGAGATTGGGAAGCAGAAAGGGGTCGCGTAGGCCTTGCAGCTTGGGAAAAAGAAAGGTGTCCAGTTCCTCAGCCGAGGTGAAAGCCCGCCGCGCCAAGAGCTTTTCCACGAAGCCCGGAAGACCAGCCGGGAGGCCTGCTGAGGGCAGTGGGGGCGGGGCGGCGTTGGGAAAAATCCACTTCATTGGCGGGACCGTCACCAACCGCAGTTGGCTCTTTCTCTCAAGTTTTTCTTGTGAGGGGCGGGTGAGAAAGCGGGCCGGTTTGGGGAAGCGAGTTGCCCATTGGCGCCTCTTCCGGTTACAATAGAGGGAGATGAAATCGCGCGTGTTGGTGGTGGAAGATGAGGGCTTGGTCGGGCGCGACGTCCAAGTCAGCCTGGAGCAGATGGGGTTTGACGCCCCGCGGGTGGCCTCGTCGGGGGAGGAGGCCTTGGCGGCCGTGCGGGAGTCGCCCCCCGACTTGGTGCTGCTGGACATTTGCTTGTCGGGCGAGATCAGTGGCATCGAGCTAGCGCGCCGCCTCCGCGAGGACCACGAGACGCCTTTCGTTTTCATCACGGGGATGGCCGATGATGAGACCTTGCGGGTGGCCCAAAAGACCGGCCCCCAGGGGTTCCTCCTCAAGCCTTTCAACAGCGAGCAGCTCCAGAGCGCCGTCGAGTCGGCCTTGGCAGGCTACCGGGCGATTCAAGAGTTGCGCCTCCGGGAGACCCGCCAATCCGGCCTGCTCGAGACAGCCTCGGAGGGGGTCATCGCGACCGATCTGGCCGGGCTCATTACCTACCTGAACCCGGAGGCGGAGAGCCTGACCGGCTGGTCGAGCGAAGAAGCCCTCCATCAGCCGCTCCAAGATGTTTTCAAGAGCCTCCACGACACGGGGCAGCTTTCCTTTCCCTTCTCGCAAAACGGGAACCACGGGGTAGAGGAAGGGGCCATCCAGACCACGCTCGTGACCCGAGGAGGGGAACGTCTCCCGATCCAAGAACTGGCCCAGCCGCTCCGGGACGGTCGCGAAGGCGGCTCCTATGGGGTGGTGGTGACCTTTCGCAGGCGGGAGCAGAGCGAGAAGTCAGAGTCCACGGAGACTTCGTGGAGACAATTGGGGTCGATTCTCGAGAGCATCTCCGATCCCCTCCTGACGGTCAATCCGCTCTGGCAAGTGACCTATGCCAATGGTTCGGTGCCGGAGGCCCTCGGTCTGGCCGGAACGGACGAGATTGTCGGTCGGTCCCTTTGGAAGGTCGTCCCCGAGGTCGCCAGCGAGCCCCTTTTCCAGCATTTGGGTGAGGCCCAGCGAGAGCGCAGCCGCGCCAGTTTTGAACTGGACTGGGGGGATGGGGAAATGGCTTTTTCCATCCAAGCCTACCCCTTCGCCGAAGGGCTGCTCTTGATTCTGCAAGACATCTCTGAGCTGCGGGCCGCTCGTCGAGTGCAGGGGCAACTCCAGCAACTGGAAGGGCTTGGCTTCTTGGCGCGGGGCTTTGCTCACGATTTCAACAACCTGCTCACGGTCCAAGTGAATGGCTTGGAAAGCCTGCGGGAGTGGGCTCTCTCCGCGCCCGACTTGCCGGACGAAATTGTGGAAGCCCTTCAAGATGTGGAGGACACCACCGAGCGCTCGGGAGACCTCGTCCACCAGCTCCTGACCTTCGCCAAAGGGGGCGCGCCGGTGAAAGAAACCTTTGCCCCCCAAGAGTTGCTCGAGCGCTTGCTGCAACGCCATCCCGTCCCGGAAGGCGTCCAAGTGGAAGCCCGCTTTGGGGAGGAGATTCCTGAAATCAGCGCGGATCGACGTCAAATGCAGCGCTTGGTCAACAATCTCTTGGAAAACGCCATCGCGGCCATGCCCCAGGGAGGGGAACTGGCCTTGCACGCCCGAGCCGTCGATCGGGCCCAAGCCGAAGAGCAGGGCCTGCCGGGGGCCTTGGCCCATCCGAATTGGTTGGAAATCTGCCTCATGGATTCGGGCGAGGGCATCCCCGAGGCCAACTTGGACCGCGTCTTCGAGCCCTACTTCACCACCTGGAGCGCGAGCAACTCTTCGGGTCTCGGCCTGACGGTTTGCGACCTCATCGTGAAGGCCCACGATGGCTTCATGAAAATCTGGTCCAAGCCGGGGGAAGGGACTTCCGTCTTTGTCTTCTTGCCCGCGGAGGGAAAAGTGCGCGCCCGCAAACCGGAGCCGATCGCAGGCAAGCAGAGGACGGCCTCCCCGCCGTTGGTGAAAGCCGGCAATCCCTTCGTCGATCAAAAATTGGAAGGCGAGGAGCGAGCTCCTCTTTCACCCGTGGTTTCCAAAGCGCCGACTTCGGCTAAGGCTGGTGGCAGCTCCATGAATGGTTCCTCTCAGCACGCTCCCGCTCGCATCCTCGTCCTGGAAGACGAAGCCCTCATTCGCAAGCTGCTCGTGACGCAGTTGCAACGCGAGGGCTTTGAACTGGTGGAGACTTGGGATGGCCTGGACACGCTGCGCGAATACCAAGCGGCGCTCGAGGCGGGCAGCAAGTTTGATCTCGTCATTCTCGACCTCACCATTGTCAATGGTCTCGGGGGCATCGAGACCATGGCCCGCCTGAAGGAAATGGACCCTTCGGTGGTGGCCATCGTTTCCAGTGGCTACTCGGACGACCCAGCCATGGCGCAGCCCGAGGCCTTTGGCTTTTCTGGCGTTCTACCCAAACCCTACCAGCCGGAGGGCCTCCGACGCATCGTCCGCGAAACCATTGCTCAGGGCTAATACCAAGCTGCAGAATTGGCTGGTAGAATGGAGGGGAGGTGTCGTGGTGGCGCGTTCTGAGTGCTCAAAATGTCACGCCTACCTTGCTTGGAATTCATTCGATCGTTCTCTCGTTTGGTCCAGCAGCTCGCTAGGTTGTTTCGGGAAGCGGCTTCAGGGCGAGTAGGAAAAAACGCTTTTCCTCCAGGACCTGCCAGCGGAGCGCATAGGGGCCGAGGTGCATTCCGTAGCTGCGCTCGTCTCGTTGGTAGGAGGGGCGAGGGTCTTGACGGAGCGTTTGGGCGAGCAACTCGCGAAAGGCTCGCGAAGTCCCTTCCCAGGCCTCGGCGGCGTCCGCTCCCACTTCGATGACGGCTTGCTCAAGTGGACTGGAGGGTCGGGTGGCAAAGCCTTCGGCGGCCTCGGGGAGGGCATCGCAGTACGGAAGATAGGGCTTGAGATCGAAGACGGGAGTTCCATCGACCACGTCCACGCCAGTGACGCTGATGACTCCGGCCTTTTCCTCGATCGATTCGATCTCATAAACCGAGAGCCCAAGCGAATTGGGGCGGAAGGGGGATCGGCTGGCAAAGACGCCCAGGCGCTCATTCCCGCCGAGTCGCGGTGGTCTCACCAAAGGCTTCCAGCCCTCGGCCAGGTGAAAATGAAAGAGGACCCAGAGGTGAGTAAAGCGGTGCAATTCCCGCAGGGCCTCCGGCTGGCGGTAGCCCGGGAGAAGTTCGATCTTTCCTCGGGCGGCTCTCGCCAAACCGGACTGCCGGGGCACTCCAAATTTCTCGGGATAATCGGTGCGGATGAGGGCGATGGGTTCGAGGGAGAGCGGCATGGCGGATTTTTGCTCGACCGGAGCGCAGCTTGCTCCATGGGTAAACCCCATGAAAGGAAAAGCTCTTCTCTCGCTCCTCCTCCTGGCTGCCGCCTTCCTCTTCTCCGCTTGCAACACCATGCGCGGAGTCGGGCAAGATGTTCAAAGCCTTGGCCGCAATCTCGAAAGATCCGCTGTCAAGGCGGGCAGTGGCGGGGCCCCGCCCGCTCCTCCCGCCTACTAGGAGAGAGACCTTCCCTCCGCCTGCGGACGTAATGATTTTGAGAAAAAAGGCGAACGCTCTTTCGCCTTCTTCGCTCGACCAGCCGCTCTTTCATCATTACACACCATTCGATTATGACCTTTTGGATTCTCTTCATCGGAACGATGGCCCTCTCGGGCCTGGCCGCGATGGCCGTTCGCTCCAGGTATGCCAAATGGAGCCAAGTGGGGGCCCGTTCCGGCATCACAGGTGCGCAGGCGGCCCAGCGCATTCTGACCGCCGCGGGGATCAGCGACGTCGATGTCGTCCCCCAACGTGGCAAACTCACCGACCACTACGATCCTCTCAAAAGGCGACTGGTCCTCTCGGAGGCCAACTACCATGGCAGCTCGGTGGCCGCTTTGGGAATTGCGGCCCATGAGGCAGGGCACGCCATCCAGCACAAGGTCAACTACTGGCCTTTGAACGCCCGGATGGCTGCGGTGGGAGTCACGACTTTCGCCAGCACCCTGACCATGATTCTGCCCTTCGTGCTCGTTCTGGGGTATGGCTTTCTCGGGCCCCAGATCGGCTTTGCTGGATTCATGGTCTTCGTGGCCGCTCTCGCCGTCTGCATGCTCTTCAATTTGATCACCCTCCCCGTGGAATTTGATGCCACGCGCCGAGCCAAACTCATCTTGACCAAGACGGGGATGATCAGCACGGCCGAGGAAGAGCGGGGCATGCACCAAATGTTGGATTCGGCGGCCTGGACTTACGTGGCGGCTTTCGTGACCTCGCTCGCCTACCTTCTCTACTATCTGCTCCCTCTGCTCGGGGGGCGGGAGTAAGCCATCCTTTTCAGACCGGGGCGGTGGGCGAAGGCTCACCGCCCTTTTTTGGCTTCGCGGCCAGCCAAGGGATGGCCACCAAGACCAGGCTCCCGAGAACGAGTCCCAGCCAGGCCGGCCCTCCCAGCCCCATGCTGCCATAGCCGAGGGCTAGGGAAATGCCCGCCGCCGTGAGGGCGTAGGGGAGCTGGGTGCGGACGTGATCCATGGGCTCGACCCCGCAGGCAATGGCGCTCACGATGGTGGTGTCACTGAAGGGACTGCAGTGATCGCCAAAAACGGCTCCCCCAAAAACAGCTCCAATGACCGCAGGCAGGAGGGCGAGAAGCTCTCCTTCGCTGGTATCGCCGAAGGCAAAGAGGCTTCCGAGGGCCAGCGGCATCAAAAGCCCCATCGTCCCCCAGGAGCTGCCCGTGAAAAAGGAGGTGCAGGCGGCCAGGGTGAACACGAGCGCCGGGAACCAAGCCAAGGGCAATCGGTCCCCCAAAGCGGCCGCCAAGGTCTCAGCGGTCCCGAGCCCCGAGAGCATGTTTCCAAAGGCCCAGGCCAGCACCAGGATCAGGAGAGGCGAGAGGAAGGCGGCGGCCCCTTCTCGGGCCGCTTCGCTGGCCTGCTTCCAGGGATCCGGACCCGGGAGGCAAGCGGAAGCCACCAGCAAGGCCAGACCGCTCCCGACGGTCAGAGCGTAGGGCCCGGCGGAACCACTGAAGCCCTCGCGCAGCTTCTCCAGCGTGACGGGAAAGGGTTGGGCCTGGTCCCAAAAGTAAAAGAGCGAGACAATCCCACCCGCCAAGACCCCCAAAGGCAAGAGGGCTCTCCAGGCCTGGGAGCGGGGCAGCGACGGCACGGCCTCGTCCTGAAAGAAGGCCGAGGCAGCCGATTCCTCAAAGCGCTTCATCGGTCCCGGATTCCATTGCCAGTAGAGGCTGGCCAGCAGGAGGAGGAGGGTGAAAAGGCAGTAGAAATTGACCGGGATGGATTGGAAGAAGAGCGCGTAGGCGGCTGGGGCGGAAGAAAGCGAGCTGTTTTCCAGGCCTTTTTGGATGTAGGAAAGCTGGGAAGCGATCCAGGTGGAGATGAAGGCGATGCAGGCCAAGGCCGAGCCAGTCGAATCCGCAATGTAGGCCAGCTTCACGCGACTGACCCCGACCCGGTCCGCGAGAGGTTTCATGACGCGACCCAGAAGCAAGCTGTTGGCAAGGCCATCGAAGAAACAGACGAAGCCTGCCCCCAGAGCGCTGAATTGAAGCTTTTTACGGGCGGTGGGGCTGGCTTCGAACGCGCCCCCTTGGAACAAGGCCGCCAAGCCGCCTGAGCGTTCCAGCACGGCAGCGAAGGCCCCCAGGAGAAGGGTGAAGAGAAGGGCGCCGATGTGCCAGGGTCCCTCGAGTGCGGCGAAAATGCCGTCTTCCATGTAGCGAACCATCCCTTCCCGGAGATGGCCTCCCGCCAGCAAGATGGCCCCACAAAGCCCCCCCGTCAGCAGTCCCAGCCAAGCGGCCCGCGTCACGAGAACCAGGACGAAGGCAGCCAAGGGAGGCAGGAGGGAGGCCAGGTTTTCCCAAGGACTGGCCGCCAGCAAGAGGGCGGAAGCGAGAGCGATGACGACGAGAAAGAACTTCATAAGCGGACGGCCCAGCATCCCGGTTTCCCGCAGAATCGCAGCAAAAAACAAAGAGCGCCCCGCAACTTCTCCTCTGGGGCCCGGTTTGCTCGTTCGAATCGGCCGGCCTCCGAAGGCCCACCAAAGACCGAGAAAACCCCGAACTTACGCAACCAAAATGAAAACTCGAATCGTCCTGCCGACTGCGGCATTTCTCGCTTGGGCTTTGTTGGCCCCGGCTTCCCTGGCCAAGCCCCCGGGTGGTGGCCCCAAAGGATCCGATGGACCGAAAGGCCCCCGGGGACCTCTCCCGCCTGAAGTGATCGATGAATTTGACGTCGATGGCGATGGCAAGCTGACTGGCGAAGAGCGGACTGCCGCGCGGGAAGCCCGCCTGGAGCGGGACGGGGGCGCTGAAGGCGATCGCAAGAAGCCTCGCTTCCGCCGCGTGACGGCCGCGTTGATCGAGCGCTTTGACAGCGATGGCGATGGCAAATTGAACGAGGAAGAGCGGGCCGCCGCTCGCGAAGCCATGCAAGCGCGCTTGCTGGAAGACTTCGATGCGGATGGCGATGGTGAATTGAGTGAGGACGAACGCGAAGCGGCCCGCGAGGCACGTCGCTCCCAGCTCCTCGAACGCCTCGATACCGATGGCGATGGCGAAGTGAGTGAAGAAGAGCGGCAAGCCGCCCGGGAGGCCTTTCGGAAAGGCCGAAAAGCGAGCTGAGCCCTGTTCCCACCCAGCAAAAAAGAAGAGCCGATCCGGGGGGGTCGGCTCTTTTTTGCTTTTTGCTCGGGCAGAGGGCCGCGAAAAGAAAGAAACCGAAGTGTTTTCCTCGGCGTTTTGGCTGTAGCACTCCCTATGAAGACGATTCTTTTGGCTCTCTTGGCGCTGGCTTCGCCCTTGGCTGTTCTTTCGGCGGATGTCTCGGTGGTGATTGAGGGCAATGACCAGATGAAGTTCAACAAGCAGGCCTTCACGGTGAAATCGGGGCAGACAGTCACGTTGCTACTAAAAAACGTCGGCCATCTGCCCAAGGAAATGATGGGCCACAATCTCGTGATTCTGAAAGAGGGCGTCGATAAAATGAAGTTCGCGGCCGAGAGCGTGAAGGCCGGGATGGCGGCCGAGTATGTGGGGGAGTCCCAGAAGGAGCAGGTCATCGCTTACACCCGGCTTTTGGGGCCGGGCGAGTCGGACACCATCACCTTCGAGGCCCCCGCGCCCGGGAAATATGAGTACATCTGCTCGTTCCTCGGGCATGCCGGCATCATGAACGGGGTCATGACGGTCACGGAGTAGGGTAGCGACTAGAGGAGCTCGCTCAGGCGCTCTTTCGCCACCTCCAGGTAGCCTTCATCGATTTCAAAGCCCGTGAACTGCTCGATGCCCTCGGCGCGGGCCGCCAGGGCGCTGGAACCAATTCCCACGAAGGGATCGAGCATGTGGCGAACCCGATCGCGCCCATGCAGGAGAATGGCCTGACGAGCTAATTCCGGAGGAAAGGTGGCCGGGTGGGGACGTTCTTTCTGGCGGGACCGGATGGTTTGGTAGGGGAGGAACCAGACATTCCCGCGGCAGCGCCGATCTTTCTTCCGCGTGTGCTGCCAACGCGCGATGTTGCTTTTGTCTTGGTAGGGGACCCCGAGAGCGAGACGGTCAAGGGGCACGTTCCCCTCGAGCGTGAAGTGGAAGACATATTCTTGCAGCTCGTTGAGGAAGCGCGGCGAGTTGATGGGTTTGTAGTGGCCGACCGAAAAGGTCTCTTGGCCCGGGCGGTCCACGGCGATCGATTTGATCCAGTGAATGGTATTCTGGAGGGTGAAGAATTCGCTCGCCACCAGGGCGAGCTGGTGGGGCAGGAGCGGGCTGCGGGGGCTCGCCCCCACGTTCAAGAAGAAGGAACCCGCCGGCGCCAAGACGCGCCGAAGACCGGCCAACCATTGGCGTGACCAGGCGAGGTAGTCTTCCCGCGATTGGTCATCGGCATAGGAAAGGTAGCGGATGGCGAGATTGTAGGGAGGAGAGGTCACGACGAGGTCAATCGATCCTGCGTCGAGAGCCCCCATCCCTGCGATGCAATCGCCCAAGCGGAGTTCGAGGTGACTGGACACGTTTTTAGGGCAGTCGGGCCAAGAGACTCTCCAGGTAGCGCCCCGCCTCCGGGCTGCTCTCGGCGGGCGCCCATTCCGGCCAGAGCTTGTCTTGAGCCCGGTCGTAGGGCCCGCCTTTGACTTCCAGGACCACGGTATCCGCCTCGAGGGCCACGAAGGTGTGCCAGACCTTGGCTTCCAGATCCAGAATCGATTGGCTGGCCCCGGGTTGCAGCCGACGACTTTGGGTGACCTGGCCCGCCTCCCCGAAAAGAAAGACCCCCAGGGCTCCTTGGAGGACGCAGACCAGTTCGGCCGCTTGGGGGCGTGGGTGGAGGTGGGGGCGAATGTAGGAACCTGGTTGCAGGACGTTCAGCATGCGCTGGACGGGGGCGTCTTCGCTCCGCTGGAGGGGCACGATCATTCGTCCCCGGCGGCTTTTCCGGGAGGCGGCCAGGCCCTCTTCGATGCGAGCAGATTCCAAAAACAAGTGGTCACCCTGAGGGGCGGCGAGCGAGGTGCGCATGGTCCGGTAGGAAAGCGCTAGCTCACTTGGCGTGCAACCTCGGCGGCAGGAGGACGACCTTTTCGTCGGCAATGGCGTAGACGCGATCGCCCTTGTCCGAGAGGACCCTCCTCCCTCCAGTGAAGCTGCCGAAGGCTGGCAGATGGAGGTGGCGCTCCTCTTCCAACCAAAAGCAGGGCAGCCGGAGAGAGGGGTCATTGCCCGGTCGCAGGCGGACGACCGGGTGGAGGTGGCCGGAAATGAGAAACTCTCCCTGACCGGCCTGGGCCGGGTCGTGAAGAAAGTGCAGGCCCGCCAGTTGGAGCGATTGGGGATGGACCTCAATGCCGAGGTCATTGGGCAGGCGTCGGTCATGATTGCCCCGCACGAGGTCGATGGCGAGATGACAATGCAAGGACCGCCAGCGGAGAAAGGCAGCGTGCAACTCGGCGTCGTCTTGGGGGGAATCGTGAAAGAGATCGCCCACCACCAGCAGGCGCCGAGCGCTGTGGCGGACCACCAGCTGAGTCAGCAGAATGAGGTCCCGCTTGGTCGAGCCTTCGGGGACGGGCATGCCTTGGTTTTGGAAAAAGCCTGCCTTTCCCAGATGCACATCCGAGAAAATGAGCGCTTTCTGACTGGGCCAGTAGAGCGCTCGTTCCCCGAGGAGCCAAAGTTCCTCCCCTCCGAGGGTCAGGGTGGGGCAGGAAAAGTGGGGTTGAGGGAGGGACATGGTCTGGGGAGAGAGGCAGCAAGCGCGATTCCAGAAGACGTGTTTTTTGAACACGCTCCTCGCAGAAAAAGAGGCGATGGAACTCCTGGCCTTCGTCCCCCTTTTGTGGGCCAGCGCTGGCTGGCGGAGGGAGCAAGGAGTGGGCGCCGCCCTTCTGAGCGGTTGACTTTTTCCAGCTCAGGCGGGAGAGGCAGAGCCATGTGGTTGTGGATCGTGCTCTCGATTTTGGCGGCGGTGGCCGGCTTGGTGGGGGCCTTGCTTTTTCGGCCGGTCAGCTACCGCGTCTCCCGCTCGACCCGGGTCAAGCGCCCGGTGGAAGAGGTCTTTGCCTTTCTCCAGGATTTTTCCCTCTGGCGGGAGTGGTCGCCCTGGCTCTGCACCGAGCCGAAAGCCAAGGTCCAGATCAGCGGCGGGGGCAAAAAAGTGGGGGCCTCCTATTCCTGGGAGGGCGAGGTGGTAGGGCAAGGGCACTTGAGGCACGCCCAGCAGAAAGCGCCCGAGATTCTGGAAATGGATCTTCGCTTCCTCAAGCCTTACAAGTCGAAGGCGCGGACGGGCTTCAAGCTGGCGACCGATGGCGATGGCGCCTCAGTCACTTGGAGAATGGAGGGCACCCTCCCCTTTTTTATCCGCGAACGCATGAGTGCCTGGATCGGCTCCGATTACGAGCGAGGGCTCCGCATGCTGAAGGAGAGAATGGAGACGGGCCGCGTCACGAGCGAGTCAAAGGTAGAGGGCTTGCAAGCCCGCTCCGCGCTCTTCTACGTGGGCCTCGAAAAAACCTGCCCGCTTTCTTCCATGGGGCCTTCGCTCCAGGGGGCCATGAGAGAGGTGGCCACCTGGCTGGAGCGCTCCGAATTCTCTGGGCTGGGCCCGCCTTTCACCCTCTACCGCAAGTTCGACCCGGTGGCCAAAGAGTGCGCCTACGTGGTGTGTCTTCCGGTGCCGGCCATCATTCCGGCCGGCAAGCTTCCCGGAGGCTATGGCAGCGGAGAACTCCCGGATCACCAAGCCTTCAGCGTCACCCACCGGGGGAGCTATGTTCATCTGGGGAACGCTTGGGCCACGGGGATGGCCTGGTTGAAAGCGGGAAAGCACAAGCAACGCAAGGACCTCGCCCCCTACGAAGTGTACCTCGACGATCCGGAACAGGTGAAAGAGGAGCGGTTGCGGACGCAGGTGGTTTTCCCGGTGGCTCTCTGAGGCGAGGGGTTTCGGGCACCCTTCTCTGGCGCATGGCCGCCAATTTCCAGCAGGAGAGAGCAAGCTCGGCTTCAGATTTTGGTTCAGCTATCAAGTAGCTGGTGGCTTTCTTCGGTGGCTGGGGACGCGCGTTCCCCAGCCCCGGGGAGAGTTTCCTCTGTGCTTCGTCTCCCGGGACGTCCCTCCCCTGGGAGGCGGAGCCGCTTTCAAAAAGCCTTAGAATTCATGACCTACTCGACGACTGATATTCGCCTCCGCGGGCAATCTCTTCCGCAGGAATTCCTCGAACGCGTGGAACGGATTCGTCGAGCCAGCCTCTCGCTCAATCGTTCCAAGAAGCGGGCCTCGGACTCGAAGACCGGGAACTCCTAAAGGGGGGGCTTTCTCCGGCTCGCTTGCCAGATTGAGTGGGGGAGCGTTTGGTTGAAGGGGGTTGGGTTCAGGTTTCGGGTTTCAGGGGAGAAGAAGATTCGGCCAGTGCTGGAAGGAGCAAACTGCTCTTGGTAGCCCTGCGTAGAAAAGGGAGTTGGCTGGCACGAATCGGTGGCCAAAAACCGCCTTTTCATGGTAATCTTGGGAAGAAATGGGCTCCTCCATGAACCGCTCTCCTCGCTCTCGCACTTTGTTCGGGGAGAAGGCTCGGCCTTGGCAGATCGCGATCATTGTTTTTGGGGTGACGGTGCTGTGCCTTCGCTCCAGCATCGTCGATTGGAATTGGGTTCCTTCGGGTTCGATGGCGCCGACCATTGCGGTTGGCGATGTCATTTTGATCGATCGCTCGGCCTACGATCTTCGGCTGCCCCTGACCTCGCTCAAAAGGTGGCGCAGTGACCCCCAGCGGGGCGACATCGCGGTCTTTCGCTCTCCCGAAAATTCCAACAAGATGGTCAAGCGGGTCATCGGCCTGCCGGGAGATCGCGTTTTCATGCAAGACGATGTCCTGTTCCTGAATGGGCGCCCCACGACCTACGCCGCGCTTTCGAATGATTTGATCACGGAGGTGCCTGAGAACAGGCGGCCTTACGTGCTGTTTTACGATGAGTTTCTCAAGACCAGTCCCCACCGCATTATGCTAACCCCGGGGGCTCCTGAGATTTTGGGGAATATCCCTCCCTTCGTGGTTCCGGAAGGGAAGTATTTTATGCTAGGAGACAACCGCGATTTTAGCCGAGATTCCCGCATGTATGGTTTTGTGGAGCGAGAGGAATTTCTGGGAAAGGCTTCCCAAGTGCTCTTTTCTTTGGATCGGGAGAAGAAATATCGACCTCGTGTGGGGCGATTTCTTCAGGCGCTTCAGTGAACAATACCAAGCTCCAGAATTCACTGGAAGAATGGAGGGGAGGTGTTGTGGGGAAGAGGCGCTGAAGCGCGGGGAAGGGAGAGCCGGAGTCTTTCGAGCCAGCCCAGCGTTGCTCCTCGGTTACGGTGCCTGCACCGCGCCCTCGTGGCGCCTTGGTCTGGCCCGAAATCCACTCGGCCAT
>JBCCJK010000042.1 GCA_039027815.1 Verrucomicrobiota bacterium | reverse complement strand
GGAAAAGGGATTGGTCGAAAACACCATCGGCCTCTATCGACACTTCTTCCCAAAGAAGACAGCCCTGCCAACCTCACCTGAAGAATATCGCAAAGCACAAGACCTCCTAAACAACCGACCCAGAAAATCCATCCACTTCCACAGACCTCAAAACCTCTTGGACAAAATCCGCATATAACTATACCATATTTATCGCTCCGTTGCGGTTTGAACGTCAATTCACATTCAAGGGCTCTTTCCTACAAAGTGTCCGTCCCTTTATTTACGCCTTTATTTACACGTCCCTTTATTTACACCTTTATTTACAATTTTTACTACAGAACTCGTTCAATCGCTCAAAGAGTCCCATGACTTGGTCTGATAGTCTTATACCAACCTCCAGAATTCACTGGAAGAATGGAGGGGAGGTGTAGTGGGGAAGAGGCGCTGAAGCGCGGGGAAGGGAGAGCCGGTGTCTTTCGAGCCAGCCCTGCGTTGCTCCTCGGTTACGGTGCCTGCACCGCACCCTTGTCGCGCCTTGGTCTGGCCCGAAATCCACTCGGCCATTCTACCAGCCAATTCTGCAGCTTGGTATTAGAACAAACGAAAAGCGGCTGCCTACAGTGGTAGGCGGCCGTTTTTGGGGTAGGTGGTTTTCGGAGACGAGGGCCTTACAGCTTTGCTTCGATGAGCTTTTCGAGTTTGACCATGTCGACGGCAAATTTGCGGATCCCTTCGGCGGTTTTTTCGGTGGCCATGGCGTCTTCGTTGAAGAGGAAGCGGAAGGTTTTTTCGTCGAGGTGGAGCTGTTCGATTTCGCTTTCCTTGGCGGCGGCTTCGTTCAGCTTTTCTTCCACCGGTTCCTGGCTTTCGTGAAGTTCTTTCAAGAGGCCCGGGCTGATGGTGAGGAGGTCGCAGCCGGCCAGTTCCACGATTTGCCCTTTGTTCCGGAAGCTGGCCCCCATGACTTCGGTCTGATAGCCGAATTTTTTGTAGTATTGGTAGATGCTTTGGACCGATTGGACGCCCGGGTCTTCCGCGCCGATGTAGTCCCGGCCTTCGGCTTTCTTATACCAGTCGTAGATGCGGCCAACGAAGGGGGAGATGAGCTGCACTTTGGCTTCGGCGCAGGCGATGGCTTGGGCGAGCGAGAAGAGGAGGGTGAGGTTGCAGTGGATGCCTTCTTTTTCGAGTTCTTCGGCGGCTTTGATGCCTTCCCAGGTGGAGGCGATTTTGATGAGGACGCGGTCTTTTGAGATGCCGTCTTTTTCGTAGAGGGCGATGAGCTGTTTGGCTTTGGCGATGGTGCCTTCTTTGTCAAAGGAGAGGCGGGCGTCCGTTTCGGTGGAGACGCGGCCCGGTACGATTTGAAGGATTTCTTTACCGAAGAGGATGAGGATGCGGTCGATGATGGCTTCCACGAGGGCGGGGCCGGTTTCACCGCTGCCTTTCAATTCGGCGACCGCTTGGTTAATGAGGTGGTCATATTCCGGCTTTTGGGCGGCGGCCAGGATGAGGGAGGGGTTGGTGGTGGCGTCCTGGGGCTGGTATTCCTTCATGGTTTCAAAGTCGCCGGTGTCGGCGACGACTTTGGTGAAGGCTTTGAGCTGTTCGAGTTGGGTGGTGGCGGTTGCGGTTTCCATGGAGTGGGTGTGGGGCGAGTGTTGTTTGAAGAGAAGTGTGGCGGATGTGGGGCGCTTGGCTAGTGGGATTCCCGAAAATCTCAGCTCGGGCGGTGGGGTTCGAGTTCGCTGGCGGCGGAGCGCTGGAGGCGTTTGGCGGCGGCGGTGGCTTTTTTATGAAGTTCTTCTTGGGCGCGGATGCGTTTTTGGCCCGATTTGGGGCGGAGACGCCGGTAGCTGCCGTCGGCTTGGATTTCGCAGGCTTGGAGGTTGTCTTTGAAGTAGTTTTCGAGGATGGCGAGGACGCGTTTTTTGGCGGCTTTTTCTTCGATGGGGACCATGAGTTCGACCCGTTTGTCGAGGTTGCGCACCATCCAGTCGGCACTCGAGAGGTAGGTGGTGCGGAGGCCACCTTGGTGGAAGCAGAGGATGCGAGCGTGTTCCAAGTAGCGGTCGATGAGGCTGAGGACGCGGATGTTTTCGCTCAGGCCTTTGACCCCCGGGCGGAGGCAGCAGATGCCGCGGATGTTGAGCTGGATGTCGACCCCGGCTTGGGAGGCGATGTAGAGGGCGTCGATGATTTCGGGGTCTTGCAGGCTATTGATTTTCGCGAGGATGCGGGCGGTTTGCCCTTGGCGGGCGCGCTCCGCTTCGCTCGCGATGAGTTCCAGTAGGCGGGGCTTGAGGGTGTGGGGGGCGGCGAAGATTTTCCGGTAACGCGGGATTTTCGAGCGGCCGCTGACGGCGTTGAAGAAGGCGGAGGCGTCGGTGCCGTAGTCGGGGTGGGCGGTCAGGAGGCTGACGTCGGTGTAGAGTTTCGCGGTGCCTTCGTTGTAGTTCCCGGTGCCGAAGTGGCAGTAGCGGCGGAGGTGCCCGCGTTCGTTGCGGATGACGAGGCAGATTTTGGCGTGGGTTTTGAGGCCTTTGACTCCGTAGATGATTTGGACGCCGGCCCGGCGGAGTTCTTCGGCGCGCTCGATGTTGCGGGCTTCGTCGAAGCGGGCCTTGAGCTCGACCAGGACGACGACGCTTTTGCCGTTTTCGGCGGCGCGGATGAGGGCGTCGATGATGCGGGAGCGTTTGGCGGTGCGGTAGAGGATTTGTTTGATGGCGAGGACGTCCGGGTCACGGGCGGATTCTTCCAGCAGTTGCACGATGGGCTCGAAGCTTTCGAAAGGGTGGTAGAGGAGGATGTCTTTTTCCGCGATGGCTTCAAAGAGCGGGGTCTGCGGGGGGAGGTCCGGCGAGCTGCGGATGGGCCATTCGGGGACTTTCAGTTCGTCGAAGCCTTGGGAGAAGGCCAGGTCCATGTAGCTGGTGAGGTCGACGATGCCCGGGACCCGATTGACTTCGGAGGGCTGGGCCTGGCTGAGGGTGGTGATGGCTTGGCTGAGGGAGCGACTCACGCCGCTGGTGATGTCGACGCGCACGGTTTCTCCAAATTGGCGGGCGGCGAGGACGTCTTCCATTTCGCCGGCCAGGTCGAGGGTGTCTTCGTCTTCCAGGACGATGTCCCCATTGCGAATGATCCGGAAGACTCCGGTGCTGCGCACTTTCTCTTCCGGGAAGAAGAGGTGGAGCATGCTGGCGACGAGGTCTTCCGATTTGACGTAGGTGTAGCCGGCGGATTCCGGGATATTGACTCGACGGGGGAGGTTGGGCGGGAGGGGCAGGATGGCGTAGCGAGGCGGGCCGCCTTTGGTGGGTTCGAGTTCGCAGGCCACTGTCACTTGGAGGGCGGGGGCTTCGAAGTCTTGGTTTTCCGGGTCGAAGGCGATGGGAGTGAGCAGTGGGTAGAGGTTGTCTTCGAAGTAGGCTTCCAGTTGGGCCAGTTGAGGGGGGGCGATCTCTCGGATCCGAAGGCGGGTGATGCCAGCTTGGCGGAGCGAGGGGAGGAGCGCTTCGTTCAAGAGGCGGTATTGCGCTTCGATCATTTCCTTGGCTCGGGCGCGGATGGCGCGCAGCTGTTGGTTCGGCGTGAGGCCGGTCAGGTCGCGAGCCCGGCTGCCGCTGCGGTGAAGCGCCTTCAGCCCGCCCACCCGGACGGTGAAAAATTCATCCAGATTGGACGCGGAGATAGCTAGAAATTTGAGGCGCTCCAGCAGGGGCAGGCTGTCGGAGGCGGCTTCATCGAGTACCCGTTGGTTGAATTCCAGCCAACTGAGTTCGCGATTGAAGTAGCGGTTTCTTTTCATGGGGCCGAGGCGGCGCTGGCGAGCTAGCAGATAGCACGAAACCAGGGCAGGGTAAACGAGGCCCGCTCAGGCTTTGGCCGCAGTCCGCGGCCGGGCGATCTTCCGTTTTTTAAAATTTTCCTTGAACTGTTTTTTTGAACAGTTTAAATGATCTGGTGAAATCACGTCGCTCCCCTTTGGCCCGCGTTTCTTGGTGGCAGAGATGCTTCGGCTTTTTCGGAGGCCGGAGACGGCGGAAAGCCTACCATCGCGAAGATCGCCTGAGCCGCCAACTGGAATTCCGCTTTTAACGGGGTCTCCTGGCGATCGCGGGGTGAGTTTTTGGTTTTCGCCAAGCGGTCTTCAGGTAAGCTGCGCTGCCATACGCGTGGTTCGTCTATGATCAACCGTCTCAAGAAGCTCGGCCTGACGTGGCGGATTTTCCTCTATTCGAATGCCTTGGTTCTGGTGGCGGTGGGGCTGAGTTCCACGCTGGCCTATTGGCAGAGCAAGGGCCATCTCGAGAGCCAATTGGGGCAGGAGCTGCTGGGCGTGGTGCGGACGGCGGCTCTTTCCATCGATGGAGATCGGCACGAGACGATTTTCCTCCAGGAAGATGGCGAGGTTTCCAGGCCGGGGGAGTTCGAGTGGATTCGCAAGCGGCTCCTCGATATCAAGAATGCCAATGTTCTCGGCCTGAATGAGGTGAGCAGCCCGGTCTTCACGCTGCGGCGTCAGGGCGGGGAGGGAGGCGCCCGGAGGCTGGAGTATGTCGTGATGTCCGACCCTGATCGCAAGAGCCAGGTTTTCACGGGCGCGACGGTGCCGGAGCGGGAGTTCCAGCGGCAGGCGCTGGCGGGCGAGGCGGCGGCCACTGGCGTTTACGAGGCGGGGGGCGGCATTTGGGTTTCGGCGGCCGCTCCCATCCGAGGCCGTTCGGGGGAGGTTCTTTCGATTTTGCAGGTGGATCGACCGGTGGGGTTTTTCTTCCACGAGGCGCGGGGACGAGCTTTGGCTTTGTTTGCGGCGGCGCTTTTGGGAATCGCCCTCGCGAGCTTGATCGCTTGGTGGGTGGCCCGGAGCTTTTTGGTGGTGATCGAAGCCATGCGGGAGGCCAGCCAGCGCATTGCCCGCGGGGACTTCCAGGCCCGAGTGCCCGAGGGCCGGCAAGATGAGCTAGGGGCTTTGGCGCGCGGCATCAATACCATGGCGGGTGAGCTGGAGATGACGCGGGCCGCGTTACAAGAGCAAGTGAGTGCAGCCAACTCGGCCCGAGCCGAGGCGGAGCGGGCGGATGAGGCCAAGTCCAATTTCCTGGCCAATATGAGCCATGAGATTCGCACGCCGATGAATGGGATCATCGGGATGACGAGCCTTTTGGAGGAGACCGAGCTGGACGAGACGCAGCGCGAGTATGTGGAGACGGTCCGGAGTAGCTCCGATGGCTTGCTGGAGGTGATCAATGACATTTTGGATTTCTCGAAGCTGGAGTCCGGGCTGATGGAGTTGGATCGACTTGGCTGCCGGCTGCGCCCTTTGGTGGAGGCGTCTCTCGATCTGGTGCGCGCGGCTGCCAACAAGCGGGGCATCGATCTGGCCTACTTGATCGAGGAGGAGGTGAGCGAGGGCCTTTGGCTCGATCCGCTGCGCTTTCGCCAGGTTTTGGTCAATCTCTTGAGCAATGCGGTCAAGTTTTGTGAGGAGGGCGAGATTTTCGTCCACATCGAGAAGGAGGCGCGCCCCGATCAAGAGGGGTTTTCTCTCTTGGTGCGGGTCAAGGACACGGGGATCGGCATTCCGGAGGATCGCCTGGGGGCCATTTTTGAGAGCTTCTCCCAGGTGGATGCCTCCACCACGCGCAAGTATGGGGGGACGGGCTTGGGCTTGGCGATTTGTCGCAAACTCTGCCAGCTGATGGAGGGGGATCTGGAGGTGGCCAGTCGCTTGGGAGAGGGCTCCAGCTTCACTATGCGGTTGCCCACCAGAGAGGCCGAACCGGCTCAGGCCGAGGGGCCGTCTTGGCCGGGGGTGGCCGAGTTTGCCGGGCTGTGTCTCGGGGTGGTGGATGACAATCCGACCAATCGCCGAGTGGCTGAGCAGTACGCCAAGCGCTGGGGCATGCGGTGCCAATGCTGGTCGAGCGGGCCGGCCGCCCTGGCGAGCGCCTTGTCCGGGGAAGAGGCGCCCGGAATTTGGCTGCTGGATGCTCTGATGCCGGAGATGGACGGCTTCGAGCTGGGCCGGGAGCTGCGGGCGCGTTTGGGGAAGGAGGGCAAGTTGGTTTTGGCTTCTTCGATCGGCGCGGGCGAGGCCAGGCGTCGGGTCGAGGAGGGGGTGTTTGATGCCATTTTGAGCAAGCCTCTCAAGCCGGGGGAGCTGGCGCAGGCCATGTGCCGGGTCCTCGGGGGGGGCGAGGCTGGCCAGGCGAGCGCCCCGTCTCAGGAGGAGGTCCGCGCGGTGGCAGGGAAACGGCGGCTGCTGGTGGCGGAGGACAATGCGGTCAATCGACGCGTTTTGGAGGCTCTTTTTCTCCGCTGGGGCTTGGAGGCGGACTTTGTGGTCAATGGGGCGGAGGCCGTCTCGGCGGTCGAGAGCCAGTCCTACGCCTTGGTCTTCATGGATGTGAGCATGCCGCTCATGGATGGGGTGGAGGCCACGGGGCGGATTCGCAAGGGTTTGGCCCCCGAGCGGCAACCCTTCATCGTGGCGCTCACGGCCCACGCCCAGGCCCAGGATCGCGAGCGCTTTCTGCGAGCGGGGATGGATGCATACCTCAGCAAACCGGTCCGTCCGGCTGAAATCCGCCGATTGCTCGAGCGGGAGGGACTCCTGCAAGTGGCCCAGACGGGGGCGGAGGGAGGCTAATACCAAGCTCCAGAATTCACTGTTAGAATGGAGGGAAGGAGGTGTGGGGAAGTGGCGCTGAAGCGCGGGGAAGGGAGAGCCGGTGTCTTTCGAGCCAATTCTGCAGCTTGGTATAAAGGAGCGGGGGCAGCCCGCTGAGGAGGGGCAAATATTTTGGTTACAAACCGAGATTTCGGTTATAGGTCACGACTGCCCTTTCGCCAACGCCTTCAAAGCAATCGATTTTCCAACCTCCATGCTCCAGCGATTTCCCCCCATCGCGTGCCTCCGGGTGGCCTGCGTCTGTGCGCTGGCATTTTCGCCTCTCAGTTTTTTGTCCGCAGGCGAGAAGGGCGTTTCTGCTTCCTCGCTCGAGCAACAAGAGAAGGCCCGGCGCCAAGCGGCTCTCGTGGCGGCCGAAGCGCGCTTGGCGGAGGCTCGGCTTTTTCAAGAGCAGGGCCGTGATGATCTCGCGACCGAGGCCTACCGGGAAGCCTTCGAAATGTTGCCCCCGGGGGAAGCTTCCCAGAATTTGCGGCAAAAAGCGATCCGAGGGTTCGCCCGCCATGCGGTCCGCCAAGCGGAGGCGCTCGGTCGCGATGGACGCTTCGCCGAGGCGGATGCCCTGTTGGCGGAGGTCCTCCGGCCGGAGGTCCATCCCGACTATGAGCCGGCCAAGGTGCTCCGGCGCCAATTGCTCGATCCGGAGCGTTTCGCTCCCGCGATGACCCCGGGCTTGCGGACGGAGATCGAGCAAGTGGTGCAGCTTTTGGAGGACGGCGGCTTTTTGCTGAGCGCTGGGCAATACAATCAAGCGAGAGACAAGTATGAGGGAGTCTTGCGGATCGACCCCACCAATGAAGCGGCTCGCCAAGGCTTGGAGAGGGTGGAGACTGCCATTTCGGACTACCTGGAGATCGCTCACAATCAGGGTCGGGCCACGATGTTGCGAGAGGTCGATGAAGGCTGGGAAACGGTGGTCCCCCTAAAAAACTTGGTCGATGAGTTTGGTGATTTGGCGATCGATTCGCCTTTGGAGCTTTTGGAACGAGGGCTGGAGAGCAAGCTGGAGTCGATCGTGCTGGAGGCGGTGGATTTTCGACAAGTTCCCTTTGAGGAGGTCATCAATTTCCTGGCCCTGCAGTCGATCGAAGCGGATCGTTTTGAATCCGATCCCGAGAAGAAAGGGATCAATTTCCTCATCGGTTTGGCGCCCTCCGCCCCCGCCAGGCAGGCCGAGGTGACCTTGAGCCTGCAGCGCGTGCCGGTCTCGGAGGTCCTCCGCTACGCCACCCAAGCGGCGGGCGTGAGTTACGTGGTCGAGCCCTTCGCCATCAAGATTCTCTCGCGGGGGGATGGGGACGGCACGCTCTTCGTGCGGGAATACCGGGTGCCTCCCAATTTTCTTTCGGTGACGGCGGGCAGCGAAGCTTCCGGGGTCGGCGATTTCGATCCTTTCGCCTCCTCCGGGCCGGCCAGTAGCAATGGACTGCTGCTGGAGCGGGTCAGTGTGGAGGACTTTTTGAAGCAGGCCGGGGTGGTCTTCGGGGACGGGGCCTATGCCCGCTACGTGTCGGCCACCAGTTCCCTGCTGGTTCGCAATACCCAATCGGGTCACAATCTGGTCCGAGACATTGTGGACAGCGTGACGGACGAGTCGCCTCGGCAGGTCCAGATTTCGACGAGGGTGGTGGAGGTCATCGAGGACGATGTCAAGGAGCTGGGCTTTGATTGGCTGCTGGGCTCGCTGGGGGTCTCCTCAGATCGCGCCTTCATTAGCGGAGGCACGGAGGGGGGCCAAAGTGAATTCCTTTCGAGTTTCCCGGCCACGGCGGCCGGGCCCTTCAACCCGGTCACGGCCGGAAATCGCTCGGGGGAAATCGGCTTTACTTCCGATCCGCTCGATGGCGTGCTGGCGGGAGACATTGGGGCCACTGGCTCCGGCACGAGAAGATCGCCAGGCGTGTTGAGTGTGGTGGGCGCCATGACCGATCCTCAGTTCCAGGTGGTGGCCCGCGCCTTGTCCCAGAAGAAGGGGACCGATTTGCTCATCCAGCCAAGTGTCGTGACAAAAAGCGGCCAGCGAGCCCGCATCGATATTTTCAAGGAGTTTTGGTATCCAAGCGAGTATGATCCGCCGGAGCTTCCCGATAGTGTGGGGTTCGCGCCCCTGGAGGGGATTGATGGGGATGGCGATGTCGAGCTGATCGTGAATGCGGAAAGGTTTCCGGTCACGCCCGCCAATCCGACGGCTTTTGTGCAGACCTACGATGGGGTGTCTCTGGAGGTGGACCCGATCATCGATGCTGGCGGCAAGCTGGTGGAGCTGAATTTGGTGCCCGAAGTGCGCGAATTTGAAGGCTTTGTGAATTACGGAACCCCCATCACTGAACTCATCAGCGGGGCCCGCGAACCGACGGTCCGAACAGAAAACCGCATTCTCCAGCCGGTCTTTCGGATCATCCGAAATCAGACGAGCGTCTCGGTTTACGATGGCCAGACGCTCGTGATGGGAGGGCTCTTGAATGCCTCGGTCTCGTCTTTCGAGGATAAGGTGCCTCTGCTGGGAGACATCCCGATCTTCGGGCGACTCTTCCGCACGCAAGGAAAACAGAACACACAGCGGATCATCTTGATCTTCGTGAAAGTTGACGTCATCGATCCCTCGGGCCAGCAGATTCGGGGCGGCTGAGCGGGCGGCCCGGCATCCTTTTTTTGACCTGATTCTTCGAGCTGCTAGGCTCGCCCCACCTCATGCCTCCCACCGAACCGCAAGACAAGGACGCTCTTCGTTATGAGGACATGATGGAGAGGCTCCGGGCTACTTCGTCTAGCTCTGAAAACGAGACGCGGACTTACGATCCAGAGACCGGACAAGTGCGGGTCCGCAAGCGCAAGCGCAAGCGCGGGAGCAGCCGCGCCAAGCGGGAAGCCCGTGCCAAGCGCGTGCGTTCCGTGAGCGTTCTTTCTTTTCTGGGGGTTTTGGTGCTCGCGATGGGGTGGTTTCTTCTCAATCAAGCGCACTACCGGTCCGAGAGCTTCTTGGAAGGGGTCCGTGAGACGGTGGCGGAGACGCTGGGACGGCCGATCGAGCTAGACGGCGTCGTCATGAGCGGCTTGCAGCTGGGGGCAGAATCCCTGGCCATGGCGGAGGATCCGGCAGGCGAGAGTCTTTTGGCGAGGGCCGAGGTCTCTGGGGTCTCGGGCGGGTTTTTCTCGCGCTCGCTCTTCGGGCAGCGCTGGGAGATGGATTTCATCCACGTCTTCGAGGCGGATCTTTTCTTCCAAGCCCTGGCCTCGGGAGGGGTCGCTCAGTCGGCCTCTTCCGAAGAAGAACTCCGGTTGGGCGGTCTTTTTCGCATCCCGGCCCGACCAGAGAAGGTGACCTTCGATCATCTGCGAGTTCGGGATCTCGATCTCTTTCTGGGTTCTTCGAGAGAGGCCCCCTATCGCCTTGAGGCGGCCGCCATGAGCTTGCGGACGCTCGCCGATTCGCAGCGGATTCGCTTGGAGCGAGGGATCCTCATCTTGGACGGGCTGCCCGAAATGAGCTTGGAAACCCTGGTGGCCCGCCAGACGGAGGGCAGCCAGTTCGAAGTGACGGAGGCGGTCTTGGGCTTGCCGCTGGGAGGCCGGTTGAGCTTGGCGGGGAGCTTGGACCCGGCTGCTTCCCGGGAGGGCTTGTTTTCCCTCTCGGTCGAGGAGGCCTCTCTCAAAGATTTTCTTCCGCGGGCCCTCAAAAGCAGGGTGGCCGGAGAGTTTTCCATGGCCGAGGCCAAGCTGCGGGTCCCTCTGGACGAACCCGCGGCCTGGAGTCTGGAGGGAGAGTTTTCCTTGGCGAAGGGCAGTCTGCGGAACCTGCCGCTGGTCTCCCTGGTGAGCTTGGCGACTTCCAACGACCCGGAGAGGCTGCTCCTTTTGGATGAGGTCGAGGGTCGCTTTCGCTGGAGCCAAGAGAGCCTGGTGCTGAGTGACCTCCGAGCGGTCGCTGACGGGACGCTCCAGTTTACGGGGGCGGTGACCCTCCGGAAGGATGATTCGGTGGAAGGGGCCCTCGAGATCTGCGTGGTGGAAAAGCTGGTGGCCCGATTCCCGCGACAAGCCGCCCAAGCCTTCCAGTCTCAGGGCAATGGCTACGCCTGCGCCGCGGTCACGCTCTCGGGCAATCTGGGCCTGATGCAGGACAATCTCTCGACCGAGAGGCCCTCTCGGCCCCAGCCGGTCGTTCCCACCCCCACCCCTCAGCGATTGACGCCCGAGGAGGAGCAAGCCCAGCAATTGGAGCTTTTGCGCCGAGGGCTTTTGCTCAACGAGTGAGCTGGCCGGTGAGGGCGGCGTGGAGTCGCCTCACGTCCCGACTGACCAGGAAAAGGGCGCCACAGGCGGAATCCTGCCTCAGGGCTTGGAGCGGGACGACCCCTTGTTGAAGATTTCGTTCCGGCTCGTCCGATTGCTCTTCGGGAAAGATCCTTTGCCAGTGAGCCAAGACCTCGGGCAAGGGGCGGCGGGCCCGTTTGCGAGTCACGATCAGAAACGCGCCATAGCTGGCGGGGTGGACCTTGCCTCGCAGGCCGAGGGCGTAGCGGCTCATGGTGACGCGCGGATTGAACTCGACCGCCGGGTGGAGCTGGAGAGCCCCTTGGGAATCCCGGTATACAAAAGCGTCCAGGCCACAGGGGCCCAGAAAGGCCTTTTGCGAGAGCGCCCTTTCGAGAGCTGGCAGGAGAGAGTCAAAGAGTGCCAGAGGCGCGCCGGGGCCCCGGCTTTCATGGAACCAACGGGTCACCTCGGTGGGCGCTCCTTTCAGCCACTTCGGGCCTACGAGGGTGCCGCGGTAGCGACCCCCAGCATCATTGACCAAGTGGGTCAGGCCAACCCGCTGGAGACCTGGGGCTCGCATCTCGAGCTGAAGGGAGAAGTCAAAGACTCGATCGAAATAGGGCTCCCCCAAGAGAGGGTACTTTTCGATCGCCGGGAGAGCGCCGGTTAAGGAGAGGCGCTGGTGACCCCGCCCGGCCAATCCGAAGGCCGGCTTGAGGAGCAGGTGCTGGTGGCCTTTTTCCGCCAACTCTCTCGCGTAGTCTTGCAAGTCCTCTTTGGAAGAGAGAATCCGGCCGAAAGAGGGCCTCCCCTGGGACTGCGACCATTCTTCGCGCAAGGGGTGGAACCAGATTTTTGAAAAGAGCTCTCCCCAAGCGGGCTGCCAACTCCAGGGATGATGAAGATGAGTCTGCCAGGGGGAAAGGATTTCCGGCAAAGTGGGGGCGGGAGCCCAGGGGCGGACGCGATGAAGCTTGCGGGCGGCGGGCCAGTCTTGGGAGTCCCGGTGGGCCCGCATTTCCGGGTAGGCGATCCCGAGTCGGCTCAGCTCCAGCCGCCAGTCAGAGGGGGCTTGGCTTCCGCTTGGCAAGAGCAGCAAATCGTCCCGACTTGCCAGGGCCAGGGGTAGGGTGGCGAGGTCCCGAGCCAGAACGGCCGCCATGGGATCACGTTCTCCGGGGATGCTCGCTTCGGCTTCCGGATTGAAGAGGTAGAGATCGGAGGTGCGGCCTCTGGATTGTTGGAAGATGCGGATTTCATTAATGAAGGGCGTGGGGAGGCCAGCGCGTTGGCGCCCTTCGACATTGAAGCGACCCAAGCCCCGGGCGCGGGCGGGAGAAAGAGGGAGCTGGAGGCGACTGCGGAAGCTTTCCCAAGGGTCTTGCCCGGGCGGGTGGAGGCGTTGGAACCAGGTCCATCCGTAGCGGACGTGGCCGATTTCATCGCGATAGATGCGGTCGAAGAGGGCGGCCGTTTCGCGATCGCCTTCCCGGGCGAAGAGTCCGCCGAAGTAGCAAGAGTAGTCGAGATTCGCTTGCTCGAAGGTCAGGCTCAGGCGGGAAACGTAGTCGAGCGGCGATTCCATATCCGAGACACAGCGCCAGAAGAAGGAGTTGACCCGATGTTGCCCGAAGTGAACGCCACAAGCACGCAAGCGCTCCTGGTAGAGTCGGGTGTGCGCCTGTTCCTCCCGCATGGTCTGGTAAATGCCTCGCCGAAAGGAAGCCGGGGCTTCGGGAAACTTTAGGAGCACGAGCGCCATGAGTTCAGTGGCCAGCAGTTCGTGATTGGCAAAGAAGTGGAGGAGGCGGCCGCGGTCTTCTTCGCCGCCGATTTCGTGGCGACTCGGAAGACCGGCCTCGCGATCCTTTCGATCAAAGGTGAGGGCGTCCGGTCGGCCGGGCGAGGCGGGGGTCAGGATGGCGGGGCCAGGCTGGTGATCGCTCACTTGCGAGAGCGGCGGGGCGCTCAGCTTCTCCTCCAGGGAGGAGGAAAAGAGGACCCGCTCGGCCACTGCCCGGATCTCACTCACGAACGCTCCAGGATTTCGACTTCGTAGCCGTCTGGGTCGGTCACGAAGGCCATTTTTCGTTGGCCCGAAGAAAACTTGTCCTTCCAATCGCTGGGCCAAATCTCGATTCCCGCCGACTCGACCTCTTCACAGTAAGAGAGGATGTCGGGCACGCCGAGGGCGATGTGCATGAGGTCTTCGGGAAAGCGGACTTCAAAGTCAGGCGAGTAAGTCAGTTCCAAAAAAAACTCGTTCCCGGGCAGCTCCAGAAAGGTGATCCGGTTGCCTTGCGGGGAGTCCTTGGTCTCGCCCTGCTTGAAGCCCAGTTTTTTGTAGAATGCCAGGGAGGCTTCCGGCTGGGAAACGCGAATGCGAGTGTGAAGAAACTTGATCATGAGTCAGCGAGTAGGCCGGTGCGGATTCGCGGGCAAGAAAAAAGCCGCTCCCCGGAGAAAGGGAAGCGGCTTTCGTGAAAAAGGGGCGGGTCGCTCAGGGGTAGGTCCGGGTGTGCGGATACTTGCTTTCGAAGGCCAGCTCGGGTGGATAAGCGTCGTAGCCGGTGTTCGGATTGATGTAGTCCTTGTTCCAGATAGGAGGGCGATAGGTTTCCTTGTAGGCCGGGAAGGGAAAGGTGACCACTTCGAAGGCTCCGTAGCCGATGCGGACCACCATGCGCTTGACGCCGAGCGTGAGTCCGGTCCCGAAGGCGGCGCTGGCATTGCCCTTGTCGCGCTCACGAATCATGGTGATGGGCACTTCGGTGATGCTATAGAGGAGATTGGAGAGACCGCGACCGAGCTTGATGCTAGGGCCGTAAGAATCGCGGATCGGGTCCTGGATGTCAGCGAGGGCCGAGCCGGCCGAGACGCTGGTGAGGAGGAGGGCGGCGAGGAGCTTTTTCATGACGTCCAGAAGGTTAGAAGGAGTTGGGGGGGCTTGGCAACCCTCTTTTTGGTTGGCTCGAGGGTTTTTTGCCAAGGCAGAAGGGAACAAGCGGGTTGGCTCCTCGCTATTAAAGGAAATCTTCCTTTGCATGCGCACGCGCTGTTTTCTATGATCGCCCCGAATGAACGAGGAGTTGGTAGAATTGGTGGAAACCGGGCGCCTTTCGCAAGCGGATGCCGAGCGTCTGGACCGGATTTCCCCGGGGAAGTTTTGCAATCACCGGAGCTGGGGCGGAGGGGAAATCAAGGAATGGAGCCTGCGGGAGGGCAAGCTGGTCATCGATTTTGAAGGCAAGCCGAATCATGGCCTGGGCCTCAAGTTCGCGCTCAAGTCCTTGGAACCCATTTCCCAGGACCACGTCATTGCCCGCCGTTTGAAAGACCCGGCCGCGCTCAAGACGCTGGCCAAGGAGGAGCCAGTGGAATTTTTGCGGGAGGCCCTCAAAAGCCACGATGACAAGATGAAGCCCGATCAAATCGAGGAGCTGGTGAAGGGCTCGCTTATCCCGGAGGCCGATTACAAGTCGTGGTGGGAAGGGGCCAAAAAGAAGCTGCGCCAAGCCCGCGATTTCAGTGTGCCGCAGCGTCGGACGGAGTTCATCGAGCTTCGCAGTCAGGAAATCAGCGCCGCCGAGCACGTGGTGGGGGAGCTGCGGGAGGCCCGGGATGTGAAGTCCAAGCTGGTGGCACTCAAGGAAATCCGGAGCGATCTCGGTCTCTTCGAAGGGGAAACCGAGACCCTCCAGGCGGCCCTGGTCGAATTGGAGGGCGACTTGTCTTCCCTCCTAAAAATGCAGCCGCCGGCCGCCATCGAACTGATGGTGCTGCGCAACGAAATTTTGGCGGAAGTGCCGGCGCTCGACTACCAACGGGTCCGGCTAATCGAAATCCTCCAGCAGGAGCGGGAAAACTTGGCCGAGACGCTCCAAGGCATGGGCGTGGGCATCTTGCGAGCGGTCATGAGTGCGCTTCCAGAGGCCTATCAGGAGGAATGGTCTTCGGTTTTGTTGGCGCAGTTGCGCGCCATGGCTCCGCGACCGGTGGCCGAGGGCTGCCGTTATCTCATCGAACAAGGCCAAGGCGAGCCTCTCTTTGAGTTTCTCCGACTGGGTCTTCAGGATCGCTCTTTGACCGACGAAATCCTGACTTGGATTTGCCGTGAACGAAAGGGTTTGGCCGAGCCGGTTTTCGATGCGGAAGTGGCGGGCGCCATCGTGAATTCGCTGGAGCAGCAATACTACGACGAGGAGAAAAAGGCCGGCAGCAAGCTGCAAGAAACCATGGTGAATGACCGGGATCTGATCCCCGATCTCATGGACCAAGCCAGCAAGCAGGAAGTGCGCTTCTTCACCCGTCGCCTCCTCTCCACCCCGGTCTTCGATGACCTGACGCGGAAATCACTCTTGGCGCGGGTGATCAAAAAGCATCCCGCCATCCAGGACATTGTGACCGGTTCCGAAGAAGTCGAAGAACCGAAAGAAGACCCCACCTTGATTGTCTCTTGGGACAGCTTGCAAAAGCGCAAAGAGGAGTTCGAGGACTTGGTCAACAAACAGATCCCGGCCAACACCAAGGAAATCTCCATCGCCCGCTCTTATGGAGACTTGCGAGAGAACTTTGAGTTCAAAGCGGCCAAGCAGCAGCAGGCGGTGCTCTTGCGTCGCAAGGAGGAACTTGAGCGGGAGATCGATCTCGCCCGCGGCATCAATTACCAGGACGCGGATCCCTCCCGAGTGAACATCGGCACGGTGGTCAAGCTCTCGAGCGAGCAAGGTGAGGAAACCCTGACCATTTTGGGCGCTTGGGACAGCGATCCTGACCAAGGCCTCATTTCCTACAAGACCACCACGGGCAGCGCTCTTTTGGGCGCGCAAGTCGGTGCCGAGGTCCACCTGCCCACCGAACCGCCCCGGGTCGTCAAGGTCCTGGAAATCTCAAAATACGCCTGAAGGCCCCCTTTTCACCCACTTCCCCAAACACACCACCAGCTCCATCCCACCATGGCTCAAACGACCATCCAAAAAATCACCGGCCGCCAAATCATCGACTCACGAGGCAATCCCACCGTGGAGGTGGACGTGCTCCTGGAGGGCGGCGTCCTCGGGCGCGCGGCTGTTCCCAGCGGGGCCAGCACCGGCGTGAATGAAGCGCTCGAACTGCGTGATGGAGACCAGACCCACTACCTCGGAAAAGGCGTGCTCCAGGCGGTGACCAATGTGAACGAGAAAATCGCTCCGGCCTTGCTGGGCAAGGACGCGACCGATCAGGCGGGCCTGGACGGGCTCATGCTGGCGCTCGACGGCACCAAGAACAAAGCCGAGTTGGGGGCCAACGCGGTGCTCGGCGTTTCCCTGGCCTTGGCCCAGGCGGCCTCCCGCGGAGTGGGGCTCCCGCTTTACAAGTATTTGGGCGGACCGAATGCCAAGGTCCTCCCCGTTCCCATGATGAATATCGTGAATGGCGGTTCTCACTCGGACGCGCCCATCGCCTTCCAGGAGTTCATGATTCGCCCGGTCTCGGCGCCGACCTTCAGCGAGGGGCTCCGCATGGGCGCGGAGTGTTTCCACAGCTTGAAAAAGGTGCTCCATGATCGCGGCCTGTCCACGGCGGTCGGTGATGAAGGCGGCTTTGCCCCGACCTTTGGCGGCACGGAGGACGCGCTCGACACCATCCTCCAAGCCATCGAGAAAGCCGGCTACCAGCCGGGTCACGATGTGAAGCTGGCGCTCGACTGCGCGGCCTCCGAGTTCTTCGAAGAAGGGCGCTACAACTACGCCAAGTTCGAGGGCGAAGGCGGGGCCGTCCGCAGCTCCCAAGAGCAAGCGGCTTACTTGACCGAACTCGTCGACAAGTATCCGATCGACTCCATTGAAGATGGCTGTGATGAAGGCGATTGGGACGGTTGGAAAGTGCTGACGAACCAGGTCGGGGATCGCTGCCAGTTGGTGGGGGACGATCTCTTTGTGACCAATGTGGAATTCCTCAAGAAGGGAATCGAGCTCGGAGTGGGCAATTCCATCCTGGTCAAGGTCAACCAGATCGGGTCCTTGACCGAAACCTTGGACGCGGTCGAGCTAGCCATGACGAACCAATACACGGCCGTCATCAGCCACCGCTCGGGCGAGACCGAAGACGCCACCATCGCGGACATCGCGGTCGCGACCAATGCCGGGCAGATCAAAACCGGTTCCATGAGCCGGTCCGATCGGATCGCCAAATACAACCAACTCCTGCGCATCGAGGAAGAGCTGGGCGACCGAGCAGTTTACGGCAGCCGCTGATTGTGCGTAACTACGCCTCATGCGAATCGAACAAGACGAGTTCCGCTGGGACCAGTCTGCGCACGAACCACCGCCGCGTCAGCGAACGGGACTGGTCGGCCATGCCATTCGTTTCGTCGTCTTGCTCATCGCACTGACCCTGCTGGTAGCGCTCTGGGCCCTCTTCCAGCCACAGCTGGACCGCCAAGCGGCCTTGCAGAAAGAGCTGGCCGAACGCGAGCGGCAGTTGGCGCAAGTGGAGCGGGAACGTGATCTGGTAGAGCGCCAACTAGCCTTGGTTCGCCACGACCGGGAATACCTCGAAATCATCGCTCGAGATCGGCTCCACTTGCGGCGGCCAGGCGAGACGATTTTGCGAATCCTTCGTCCTTCCGACGAGGACTGAGCCGACTTGGCGGACTCTCCCACGGTCGAAAAGGCGGAAAACCCGGGTTTTTCCGCCATTTGCACGTCCCGACGTTGACATTCATTCGGGGAGATCCCTTACTATCGGTCCGCCTCGCCCACCGCCGTCAGTCACCACCCCCCAAACGGAAACCCCCGTGTATAGCGATCCAGAAACCCTTGTCGAATTGCTGCAAGAAGCAGGCTACCTCGGGGCCCCCGAAGTGGAGGAAGCGCGCTCCCAGCTCGGGCAGAGCGAAACCATCATCGAAGGCCTGCTCAAACAGAACAAGGTCAGCGAACAAGACATCGCCAAGACCTGCGCCGTCAATGCCAGCATGGACTACCTCGATCTGGACGGCCTCATGCCGGATCAGGAGTTGGAGCAATACTTGTCCAAAGACGCGGCCAAGCGCTACCTGGCCGTGCCTCTCGGCTTCGACGCCGGCGCCCTCAAGGTGGCGGTGGCCGATCCGCTCAACTTTGAAACCATCGACAGTCTGCCCCACGTCTCCTCCGTGCCGGTCGACCTGGTTTGCGCCGACTACTCGGCCGTCAAACGCTTCATCGCGGAAACCTACGGCGAGCTGGAAGAGGCGCAGGCGTCCATCGGTGGCCTCGGGGGCGAAGGTTCGGCCGATGATGCGGACGCCCCCGTCATCAAGCTGGTCACGCAAATCCTGTTGGACGCCTTCAAGGCCAAGGGCTCGGACATCCACATCGAGCCACTGGAGGAATCCCTGCGCATCCGCTATCGCCTGGACGGGGCTCTCCACGAGGTAGCCAATCATCCGCGCAAACTGGTGCCGGCAGTCATCAGCCGGATCAAGATCATGACGGGCACCATGAGCATCGCCGAAAAGCGCCTCCCGCAGGACGGCCGCATCCAGATGAAGTTGGGGGACCGCGACGTCGACCTGCGGGTCTCGACCGTGCCCACCAACCATGGCGAAAGCATCGTAATGCGGATTCTCGACAAGACCGCGCTCCTCCTGGGCTTGCCAGAGTTGGGCTTCTTTTCAGACGACCAAGACACCTTTGAAAAACTGATCGCCCTGCCCGACGGCATCCTCTTGGTGACCGGGCCGACCGGCTCCGGCAAGACCACCACCCTCTACGCTTGTCTCAACTACATGAACAAGCCGGATCGCAAGATCATCACGGTGGAGGACCCAGTCGAGTATGAAATGCCCGGCATCAACCAAGTCATGGTCAAGGAAAGCGTCGGCATGACCTTCGCCGCCGCCCTGCGAGCCATCCTCCGGCAAGCCCCGAACATCATCATGATCGGGGAAATCCGGGACTTGGAGACAGCCCAGATCGCCATCAATGCCGCGCTCACTGGGCACCTCGTCTTCAGCACCCTGCACACCAATGATGCGCCCTCGGCCGTGGCCCGTTTGGATGACATCGGGGTCAAGCCCTTCCTGATTTCGAGCGCGGTCCGGGCCGTCTTGGCCCAGCGTCTGGTGCGGAAAAACTGCAAGGATTGCACGGAAGACTCCCAGCTGACCGAACAAGAAATCCGCACCCTCCAGCTCGACCCCTCGCAACTGGCCGACGCCCAGATCCGCATCGGACGGGGCTGCGCCCGCTGTCGCCAGACGGGCTGCCGGGGCCGCTTGGGGCTCTTTGAGATCTTTGAGCTGGATGATGAGATCAATCACCTCATCAACGAAGGGGCCTCCACCCCCAATCTCCGTCGACGCGCCCGCGAGCTTGGCATGCGCACCCTCCGGGAAGACGGCGTGCGCAAAGTGCTGGCCGGGGCCACCCGCGCCTCCGAAGTGCTGCGCGTGACCATGGACACCTAAGCCCCCCCTGCCGATGCAACCAGACTACGTAATCGATCTTTTCAAACAGCGGGGGTATCTCGACGAAGAACTCGCTGGCTCCATCTCGGAAGAAGCCAGCCATGGCAGCAAGGAAATCGACGAGATCCTGAAGAACTTCGGGGTCATCGAAGAAAAGAATCAAATCTACGCCGTCTTGGCGCAGGATCTGGGAGCGGAATTCGTCGACTTGGATGGCTACGTCCCCCCTGCCGAGCTGGTGGAAATGATCCCGGCCGGGATGGCCCGCCTGCACGGAGCCTTTCCCATCAATGCGGCGGAAGATGGACTCCACGTGGCTTTCGTCGACCCCTTCAATCCCCAAAACGTCGAGGATCTCCGCTTCGCGCTGGGCAAAGAAATCGTGGTGGTGGTGGCCGACGCCACCCAAGTGGACGCCCTGATCGGCGAACACTACGGCAGCGGCACCAGCGGGGTGAGCGAACTCCTGGGGGATCTCAACGCCCCGAGCAGCGACGAAGACCTGGAGCAGGAGGCCAACTCGGCCCCCATCGTGCGCTTCGTGGACCTGGTGCTCTTGCAGGCCATCCGGGAAAAAGCCTCCGACATTCACTTCGAACCCTTCGAAGAGGACTTCAAAATCCGTTACCGCGTCGATGGCGCGCTTTACGAAATGGCGCCCCCTCCCCGGCATTTGGCCCTCTCGGTCATCTCCCGGGTCAAGGTCATGGCCAACCTCAACATCGCCGAACGCCGGATTCCTCAGGACGGTCGGATCGAAAAAAGCATCAACGGCAAGCCGGTCGATCTCCGGGTCTCCACCTTGCCGACCCAACACGGCGAAAGCGTTGTCCTGCGGGTGCTCGATCGCTCGGCCGTCAACCTGGACCTGGACGCCCTCAAGCTCCCGCAAGACGTCCACCACTACATCTGCGACACCATCGAAAAGCCGAACGGGATTTTCATCGTCACTGGGCCCACCGGAGCCGGCAAGACCACCACGCTCTACGCCGCCCTCCGGCGGATCAACACCATCGATCACAAGCTCCTGACAGCCGAAGACCCGGTCGAGTATGACATCGACGGCATCATCCAAGTGCCGGTCAATGATGGCATCGGACTCAACTTCAGCCGCGTCCTGCGGGCCTTCCTTCGCCAGGACCCGGATCGCATCATGGTGGGAGAAATGCGGGACTTGGAAACGGCTCAAATCGCCATCCAAGCCTCCCTCACCGGCCACCTCGTCCTCTCCACCCTCCACACGAATGACGCAGCCGGGGCCATCACTCGCTTGATCGACATGGGCTGCGAACCGTTCTTGGTGGCGGCCACCTTGGAAGGGGTGCTCGGGCAACGACTCCTGCGGACCATTTGTCCGGACTGCAAGGTCTCCTACGAGCCGAGCGAAGCCGTCCTGGCCCAGTTGGGGCTCTCGGCCCACGAATTGGGAGACAAGGATTTCTACACCGGCAAGGGCTGCGAGAAATGCGGCAACTCCGGCTACCGCGGGCGCCGCGGCCTCTACGAACTGCTCGACGTCAATGACGAGATCAGCGACCTCATCGTGCAGCGGGCCCCCACCATCGTCATCCGCCAAAAGGCCATCGAACTCGGCATGCGGACCCTGCGGGAGGACGGCTTGGCCAACATTTACGAAGGGAACACCACCATCGAAGAAGTCCTAAAATACACTTGATCCCGGCGAAAGCCTTCCGAGCGTTCTCGCTGGCGACTTCCCGCTCACTTTTCCATCCCCCCTTAGCAAACTCCCATCATGCCAAACTTCGAATACCTCGCCATCGACGCGAAAGGCGAACAGACCAGCGGCACCTTGCAAGCCGGGTCCGAGGCCGCCGCCATTGCCGAGATCAAGAAACTCAATCTCTACCCCACCAAGGTCATCACGGCTGGGAAGGGCTCGCTCGGCGTAGGCAAGAAAACGGCCAAGAAGAAAAAGAGCAAGGTCTCCGGCGGCGGCAAAATCAAGAGCAAGACCCTCATGCTCTTCACCCGCCAGTTGGCGACTCTCATCGACTCGGGCCTCCCTCTGCTGCGCAGCCTGACCGTTCTGGGCAAACAGGAAAAGGACCCCGCCCTCAAGGGAACCATCAACACCTTGGCGGACTCCGTCCAATCGGGCGGGACCTTCTCTGAAAGTCTCTCGCAACACCCACGCGCCTTCAACAAGCTCTACGTCAATATGGTCAAGGCGGGGGAACTGGGCGGGGTGCTCGAAATCGTCCTCCAACGCTTGGCCGAATACCAAGAAAAGGCCCAAAAGCTCAAGAACAAGATCGTCTCCGCGATGACCTACCCGCTCATCGTGATGTTCATCGCCGTCTCCATCATGATTTTCCTGATGGTCTACATCGTGCCCAAATTCGAGGCCATCTTCGCGGACATGCTCAAGGGCAAGCCGCTCCCGCCCTTGACGCAATTCGTGATCGGCGTCTCCGACTTCATTTCCGGGCAAATCCTGATCATCCTGGGAGGGGCCATTGTTTTGATCATCGCTTACAAAGTGATCTCCGCCTCCAAAGCCGGGCGCGTGGTCGTGGACCGCTTCAAATTGAATGTCCCGCTCTTCGGAGACCTCCAGCGCAAAAGCGCCATCTCCCGCTTCAGCCGGACCCTGGGAACCTTGGTCACCTCCGGGGTGCCCATTCTCCAAGCCCTCAACATCACCCGGGAGACCGCCGGCAACGTCGTCATCTCCGGCGCCATCAGCAAAGTCCACGACAGCGTGAAAGAAGGCGAGTCGATCGTGCAACCGCTGGAAGCCAGCAAGGTCTTCCCCCCCATCGTCATCAGCATGGTGGACGTCGGGGAAGAGACCGGGCAACTGCCGGACATGCTCATGAAAGTGGCGGATGTCTACGACGATGAAGTGGACAACGCGGTCTCCGCGCTCACCTCCCTGCTGGAGCCCATCATGATCGTGTTCTTGGCGCTCGTCGTCGGCACCATCGTGCTAGCGCTCTTCATGCCGCTCCTGACCATCATCCAAGAACTCGGCCAGTAAGCCTCTTCCTACCAAGCCCTCTTCCGCTCTCGTGATCGCCCCTGCCTCCCCTCCCCTCCGCCGCCAAGCCGGCTTCACCCTGATCGAGCTGATCGTGGTCATCTCCATCGTGCTGGTCTTGGTGGGGCTGACCATCGGGGGGGTCAGCATCGCGCAGCAGCGGACGGCGGCCGGCAAAACCGAAACCCAACTGAAAGCTATTCAGATGGGCCTCCAAGCCTACTACCGAGACCAAGGGGAGTTCCCCTACCCGGCCGGGACATTCAGCAGCCTCCCTCCTCAGGAGTACTTGTATGCCGCCCTCACAGGCGATGAAGCACCGCTGGATGGCCTGACGGATACCGGCCAGACCGCCTACCTCCCCGAAATCGTGCCGGGAGAAGCTCCCAAACCGGCCTACCGCGGGGGGAATCTCGGCCTGGTAGTCGGCACCCTGTCCAACTCCTTCCAGTTGGTGGATGGGTGGAGCCAGCCCTGGAACTACCAAAACCGGGAAAACCAGAGTCAGGCCTATCCCGGAAACAGCTTTGGAGTGAACGACGAAACCAACCGCGGCTCCTACCTGCTCTTCTCCTACGCCGGGAAAGACGACCATGCCGAAGAGGTGTGGATCAAAAATTGGTGATCCCTCTCCCAGCAAGCCGCCGGCTCACGTAGCCGAACGACCGCCTGCTCCGCGGCGCGGAGACTGGAAGCGGTCTCGCAAATAGAAGTCGTGTTCTTTGTGAGGTGTATAGGAGTCGTCGATGCATAGGGTAGAGAACCAATGGGATATCGCGAAGACCATCCTAGCCGAAGCCCCCCGAAAACTACAGTAGCAAGCTTTCCCCGGTGGCCCGCGACGTCCCCGGCGCGGTGGGGGGAGACTTCTTGTTCTGGGTGCAGCTGATCCCAAGTGATAGGTAGCCGGAAAGGCCTTGGG
>JBCCJK010000041.1 GCA_039027815.1 Verrucomicrobiota bacterium | reverse complement strand
CTGCCGCTGGCTTGGGATGATGAGGAGACGCAGAAGGCGATTCAAAAGTATGTCACCACGGTCAATCCAGAGGCTCCCTGGTGCCCGAGCAATATCGAGTTCATTCGCCGCATCAATGGCCTGGCCACCCAAGAGGAGGTGAAGGAGATTCTGTATGGAGCCAGCTACCTCGTGATGGGCTTGGGTGATGTCTATTTGGGCGCCCCGGTGGCCACCCCGCTCGACCCGAGACAGCGCCTGGTGACCACCAAGTACAATCCAGCCCGCACTTGGACGCCCGAAAATGCCGTCGGCATCGGAGGCGCTTACCTGTGTATCTATGGGATGGAGGGGCCGGGCGGCTATCAGTTTGTGGGTCGCACGGTGCAGATGTGGAATCGCTTTCGCAGCACCCAGAGCTTTCCCGAGGGCAAGCCTTGGCTCCTGAATTGGTTCGATCAGATCCGCTTTTACCCGGTGGAGGACGAAGAGCTGAAAAAGATTCGCGAGGACTTTCCTCAAGGGCGTTGGCACCCGCATGTGGAAGAGACGAGCTTGTGCTTGGCGGACTACCTAGGGTTTCTGCGAGAGAATGCGGCCTCGATCGAGGAAGCCAAGGCGCGGCAGGCCAAGGCCTTCGAGGCGGAGCGGCTGCGCTGGGAGACGGCGGGGCAGTCCATGGCAGCGCTCGAAGTGGTCGAGGACGACGCTGCCAGCCAAGCCGCGGAAGTGCCTGAGGGCTGGTTCGCTATTGAGAATGGCATTCCAGCGAGTGTTTGGCAGTGGCGGGTGGCGGAGGGAGAAAAGGTGGTGGCTGGCCAGACAGTCTGTGTGCTGGAGGCCATGAAAATGGAGATCACGGTGGCGGCCCCCCAGTCTGGGACCTTGGGGAGGGTCTTTGCCAGGGAGGGCAAGGCGGTGCTGCCCGGGGAGGTCTTGGGCGCGATCCAAGCAGAGGAGGAGAAATGACGATTGCGAAGTTGTTGGCGGATTACGCGCAGGGGGTCACGAGCCCGAGAGAGGTGGTTTTCGAGGCCTTGCGGGGGATCGAGGCGGGGGACCCTGCGATCTGGATCTCGGTCTGCTCGCGGGAGCAGTTGGAGGGGTTTCTGCGGCGGCTGGAAGGGGAATCGCCGGAGACGCTGCCGCTGTTCGGCGTGCCTTTTGGCATCAAGGACAATATCGATTTGGCAGGCTTGCCCACGACGGCGGCTTGTCCGGCTTGGAAGCAGTTTCCCGAAGAGAGCGCTTTCGCGGTCGGGAAGCTGATCGAAGCCGGCGCCATCCCTATGGGCAAAACCAATCTGGACCAGTTTGCGACCGGCTTGGTGGGGGTCCGCTCCCCCTATGGAGTGCCCCAGAACCCTTTCCATGAGGACTACATTCCAGGCGGCTCCAGTTCGGGGAGCGCGGTGGCGGTGGCGAGGGGGCAAGTGGCCTTTGCTCTCGGAACGGACACCGCGGGATCGGGTCGCGTGCCCGCGAGTTTGAACGGCTTGGTCGGGCTCAAGGGGAGTCGCGGAGCCATCAGCTGTCGCGGCGTCGTCCCGGCTTGTCGTACGCTTGATTGCGTTTCGATTTTTGCGCAGACTTGTGCGGATGTGGAACGGGTCTGGAAGGTGGCGAGTGTCTATGATCGCGAGGACGCCTACGCCCGGCCGCCGGGAGATCCGCTCGCCTTTTCCTCGAAGGAATTTCGCTTTGGCGTGCCGTCGGCGGAGCAGTTGGAGTTTTTTGGCAGCCAGGAAGCGGCCGAGCTTTTCCGACAGGCGGTCGCTCGTTTGCAGTCGCTCGGAGGAAAGGCCGTGCCGCTCGACTTGGGGCCTTTTTTGGAGGCAGCTCGGCTCCTTTATGAAGGTCCCTGGGTGGCCGAGCGCTATGCGGTCATCGAGGAGCTTTTGCACTCGTCTCCCGACGAGGTTCTAGCCGTGACCCGACAAATCATTTCCGGAGGAGGGGAAGCGAAGGTGGTCGAGGCTTTCCGAGCGCAATACCGCCTTCAGGAGCTGAGGCGAATGGCCGAAGACGGTCTCTCTGAGATGGACTTTTTCGTCACGCCCACGGTGGGTCGGGCTTTCACATTGCATGAACTCGAAGCCGAGCCGGTCCAGCGAAATAGCGACCTCGGCTACTACACCAACTACCTGAACCTCCTCGATTTGCTGGGCTTGGCCGTGCCGGTCGGGCGGGGAGAGGACGGGATGCCCTGGGGAGTGACTTTGGTGGCACAGCCCTTCTCCGAGAGGGCTCTCTTAGAGGTGGGCGCACGATTTTGTGCTGAGGAAGAAGACCGAGAGGCGGACTTGCCGGAGGGCCACGTGGAGCTTTTGGTCTGCGGGGCGCACATGCGAGGGCTGGACTTGAACTCGCAGCTCACCGACCGTGGGGCTTGGTTTCTGCGAGAGACTCGGACTGCTCCTGCCTATCGATTTTACAAGCTCCCAGGGGGTCCGCCCGAGCGCCCGGGCCTGATCCGAGTGGAAAAGGGCGGCCGAGCCATCCAGGTGGAATTGTGGGCCATGCCTCTCAAGCGCTTGGGCGATTTCTTGGCGGAAATACCGTCACCGCTGGGCTTGGGTCGGGTCGAACTGGCGGAGGGGAGGGAGGTACTGGGTTTCCTGTGCGAGAATTGGATCGTCTCAAAAGCTCAAGATGTGACAATTATGGGGAGCTGGAGAAAATTAATAAAAAAGTAGTCAAACCGGAAAACTATTCTTGCGGCCTTAAGTTTTTCTGGCATAGCAGATGCTGACCTTGAAGAGCTTAGGCTCGTTGAGAGTCCACATCGAAACACACAACCTAACGATTGAAGACAATGAAATTGAAAGCACTTGCTATCTCTGGTGCCGCGATTTTCGCCGCTTCGACTGCCATGGCGGGCCCCGTCATGATGGAAGAGCCGGTTGAAATCATGGAAGAAGAAGATTGGTTCTCCGGCTCGATCTCGACCGGTTATGATACGGAATACTACTTCCGTGGTGATTGGCTCGGTGACAAGCCGATCTGGACCGGTATCGACCTTGCCTTTGCCCTTCCTGGCGGCTTCGAATTTGCTCCGGGCCTCTGGTACATTAACCCGACCGAAACCGGCGGCCAGACGGACGAGCTAGACATCTACGCCACCCTCTCGAACGAGATTTACGGGATTGGCTACGGCATCGGATACGCCATGTATACCTACCCGGAAGCTTCCATCTCCCCCGACAACGAGGGCTCGATCTTCCTTGGCTACACGCTCTTTGACCTGATCGATCTGAGTGCGGCTCTTTACTACGGTGAAGTGGGAACTGCCAACAACGATTACACCTACGGTGAGTTCGGAATTGGAACCGGATATGATCTCGGACTGGTCGCTTTGAGCCTTTCCTATACCTACGGTGACCTCCTTGACGGAGGCGATCGTAGCGCCACCAATGCTTCTTTGGGTGACACCAACCACAATGTGACCTTCGGAGTGGATATTCCCATCACGGAAACCGCTACCGTTTCGGCTTACGTTGCCTACATCGTTTCTAACGGAATCGAAGACTCCAGCGAGGACGATACGGTCGTCGGTGGCGTCAGCCTTTCGGTCGGATTCTGATTTTGCCGCGAGCAGCCGCTCGCCTGCAAGAAATCTACGAAGACTTGCGTGGGAAACCACGCAGGTCTTTTTTTTTGTGCACGCGGAGTAGGCACGGTGCAGGCGGTGGTTTGCCATTCCTCTTCTCTCATGTCCTTTCGAAGCTTGGCACCAGCAGAGCGGAGCGGAGGACCCGCTGGAAGACAAAGGGACTGCTTGCGCGGATGATGGGAACGCGTTTCTTTCTTGGATGCCAAAAGGCCTTCTTTTTTGCCTGCTCTCTTTGCTGTCCGCTTTTCTGTCGGGGTGTCAGACGACCAGCCCCCAGGTGCAGGCGCGCAATGCGGCCATCGCTGTGGAGCCAACCGGTGATTGGTTCATCGGGCGACGTTACTACGTGGAAAACACCACCTTTTGGGGCTACCTGCGGCAGCCGCGGCAGACTTGGGAGGAGGCCAAGCTGGTCATTGTGAACGAGCGCAGAAAACGGACGCCAGATCGCTTGCCGGAAATCCCTGACGAAAGAGGCCGTGCCCATGGCTACGACAACAACTTTGAGTATCGCTTGTGGGGGCGTTACACCGGCCAAGCCCGCTATGACCCCAATACCAATCTAGTGCTCCCGGAATTTGAGTTGTCACGCTACGAATTGCTCAACCCGAGTCCTGGCTTTCTCTTCCAACCAGAGGAGCGCTACCATCTGTATCAGCTGACACTGACACCCAGTGGTGGGGTGCCGCAGGCGGCGGGGTATTGAGGCTCATACCAACCACCAGAATTCACTGGAAGAATGGAGGGGAGGTGGTGTGGGGAAGAGGCGCTGAAGGGCGGGGAAGGAAGAGCCGGTGTCTTTCGAGCCAGGCCTGCGTTGCTCCTCGGTTACGGTGCCTGCACCGCGCCCTCGTCGCGCCTTGGTCTGGCCCGAAATCCACTCGGCCATTCTACTAGCCTATTCTGCAGCTTGGTATAAGACTCTCCATCTTACCAAAAGCGGCCTTTTCAAGGCAAGACCGCCCACCTGGTAGGGCACCCAGCTCCTCCCGCTAAACGCTGCGCGCAATCCAAGAGAGGGACCGCTTCAGGGGCCGACGAAACGCTGTTCCTGAGGAGCCGCTTGGTCACCAGTGACCTAGTTGCAAGTCGGTGATGACGAGAGCGCGGACGGTTTCGCCGGTGTCCTCCAGGGGGAGGCTTCTCTTTTCGAGAGTGACTTGGGCGATGGCGTCGACCGGGCGTTGTCGGGCATCGAAGAATTTTTGATCGAACGAGTCTTGGATGGAGAGCTCTTCCGCCAAAAGCGCTTGGATTCTGGGGGCGGTCGAGCCGGGGTAAAGAGAGAGGCCCAGCAAGCGAGGCCCTTCTTCTCCCGGAGGCTGGGTGGGACGGATCACGACTGGGAAAGTGCCCTGCTCTTGGTTGTCTCCCGGAAAGCGGAAGACGCCTTGCTGGAGAGCCGTGATGAGGGGAGGGGCGGAGATGCCGAATCCGTCTGCTTGAGGGAGCACTTCGATGACAATCCCGGTGGGCCAGTCGGCGACTTCCTCTGGGTTCTCGACCACGCTGCCATTTTTCTGTAACACGAAGTAGGAGCGGGTCGGCTCTTCATCGTCTTGCTCGGAGAGCTTGAAGAGCCCAAGAAAGGTGTAGGGGAGCGACCGATCCAGTAGGCGGCGGTCTTGGGCAACTTGCTCCAAGTCCACGAGATAGGGAGCCCGCTCTTCCAAGCTTTCCGCTCGCAAGAAGGCTTCAATGGTTTTCCTCGGCTCGGAGAAGGATTCGATCGATTCGGGGCGAGTGGGTGCTTGGGCGGGGGGGGTAGAATCGATTTCGCTGGATTCCTCTCCCATCCCAAGGGCTTGGGAGAGGCGATCGAGCACCTCTCGGTTTCCACGACTGGCGGTCCAGAAGACCGTCACGAGACCCGCCAAGAGAGCCAACTTGAAGACGAGGTCGCTCCAAGATTCTTTCACGACCACTGGCTCGTTCGACGGAGTCACGAGAGACACTTCCGGAGCGGGTTCGGGTCGCGGGCGAGGGAGAGACGTGGGAGGCAGATCGGGACTGGCTTCCGGTTGGTCCTTCCCCAGCGATGGGGGTCGCACATGAGACGGGCGCTTGGCTGGCAAGACCGCTTTTTGCACGGCGAGCGGCGAGGGCGAGGCCTGGGCGGGCCCCGGGTGGGGAGCGACCACTTCCTCGCCACAATGAGGACAAGGGCCCCGAGCGCCGAAGTGTTCCGGTCCGACCGTGAGGGTCTTCTGGCAACTGGCACACTCAAAGGAAAGGGGCTGGACGCTGAGTGCGCCACGACGGTCTGGAGCCTGGATGGTCTCGCCGCATTGAGGACAAGGTCCTCGAACACCAGCCAGGTGGAGCGGCACCGTCAGGGCATGGTGACAAGCCTCGCAGGTGAAGGTAAGGTATTCCCCCGAGGTAGCCACGGACGTCCCAGCGCTGTGCGAGTCAGCCGACATTTTTAGATTTTATCGCAGAAAAATGCTTTGCATAGCTTAAATATCGAGTTTTTCATAAAAACCAGACTTTTTGATCGTGAGATTTTCTAATGAAGGTGGCTGCAAGATGGACGGAGGGAGCCGGTCTTTATTTGGCGGGATTTCGCCCGGCGAGGTTTTGTGCCGTGATCGAGAGGAGGGCGGAGCGCTTTTTCAGAGGCGTCTCTCCTGGCAAAATCTTTTCCTGAAAGACCCTCACCGGAATTTGTCCTTCGCGTTCAGGCATGATCCAAACAGAGATTTCAAAGCCTTCTTTGTTGGGCAGGGGGGCGTTTTCCTCCGTTTTCTCGAGAGGGCCCAAGCGGTAGGAAATTTTGTTCACGCCCCGTTGGAGACCTCCAATGATGAGGTCAGCACGGCGCTCGTCCTCAAAGAGATAGACTTCCGACCCGCCAAAATCCACTTCGGCTCGCAGGCCGGGCACCTCCGCGAAGACTTTGGCGATATACTCCGGTGCTCGGCAGAGGGGTGGAAGTGGGGGGGGCTGAACCTGGGGCTGGAGGGAAGGCTCCTCCAAAATTCCCAGCCCACCTTGCTCGATTTCTCGTCGAATCTCGGGACGCGCCTCCAGGTTCAAATACTGCGCCCGATCAAATCGCCAGCGGGCTTCTTCGTGCACGAAGTGGAGGATGAGAAGATTGTCGGGAATCTCGTCCCCGGGGGGGAGTCCAAAGTCAACGGGCCCGAAGTAGCTGGCGGAGGCGGTCCGATCCCCCGTGCGGATTCCAAGAAAGCGCAGACCAGTGAGCGCAGGCGCGAGCACCGGCCTTTCGAGGACTGCTTGGGGGAAGGGCTGCTTTTGGGAGACGATGGTGTTGCGGATTTGAATCCGGCGGTAATCGGCGGTGTAATATTGCCAAGAGCGAAGGTCTTTTTGTGTGAGCGCGCTTCGCCAACCTTGGTAGGCCCCTTCGAGGGCGAGTCGCGAGGGAACAGGGGCGGTGGGGGCGGCGGAGAGAGGGATGCCCAGGAGAAGAAGGGTGGCCGGCGTGGGAAAGTAGTCCTTGAAAAGCATCTCGATCTGAAACTGTATGCGCTTCGCTGGATGCGGGCGCTTGCCCGCTTCCAGCGCCTTTCCGAAGACTCCAGACTGCGCAGAAGACTGTGGACCTGCAAGCTCCGATTTTTCCCGAAGATCCTCCACCCCCACCGGGGGAGCCGGCTTTTGCGGAGCGCGAGAAGCTGCTCGAGTATGGCTATCCGGCTCCTTACCGGGAGGTCGATGGCCAGCAGCTGCACCTGACTCTTTTTTTGCCGACTGGGCATCAAAAGGGAGAGCGGCGACCGATCATTCTCTGCTTTCCCGGTAGCCGCTGGGATCGGATTCATCCGAGTCAGTTTGCCCCCCATTGCCTGAATTTTCGCCATCGGGGCGCGGTCGCGGCCGTGGTGGAATACCGCACCCAAGCCACTGGCGCCGAGTCCCCTCTGGAGGGGATTTCCGATATCCAAGCGGCCCTCCGTTGGGTGCAGCGCTTTGCCTCCGAACTGGGCTTGAACGGAGATCGAGTGGGCGCGATCGCTGGCTCGGCCGCGGGGCACGCTCTTCTCTCTTTGGCCATGAGAGAGGCCGAGGAGACGGACGAGGTTTCGGCGCCCCAGGCCTTGGGGCTGTTTGCGCCGATTGTGGATGTATCCAAGGACTCTCCTTTCCACCACCCCGCCTTGACAGCCTCCAAAAATCGAAAGCGGCACTGGAATCCGGTGGAGTTGGTTCGCAAGAAGGTGCCCCCGATCTTGATGGTGCACGGTGGGGCGGACCGGATTGTGCCGGTGGGGCCGGTTGAGCGCTTTGAAAAGCTGATGCGGCGAAAAAAGAACGACTGCCGGTTGGTCATCTTCGAGGAAAGTGATCACAGTTTTTTCAATGCCAATGTCAATCTTGGCACCTACGCGCAGTCGCTTGATTTGATGGACGATTTCTTCGTGAAGCAGGGAGTGCTCGACCCCAAGCCGGCAGATCCCTCGACGGGACTCTCATGGGAGTAGGCGAGCCTTTTCTTCTAGGGTGGGGAGTTCGCACTGGGCTTTGCGACCGAAGAGGCGGAAGCGGTTTTTCGAGATGACTCGATAGAGGGCATCCCTCCAGGCGCGGGGGAGAATCTTGAAGAGCCGAAAGAGTCGCCAAGGGCCGCCGAGAATCTGGCAAAGTTCGAGGAGCGCGTCGGATCGGGTCAGGATTTTTGGTGCATCTTTGTCTTGGAGATAGAGAACCAAGGAGTCAGGATCTTTCCCGGGCGAGGCGCGCAACGATTCGGGCAAGAGGGAGGCGGCGGTTTCTCCTTGAAGAGAAGCGACCGCGAAGGCTTTTTTGCGATCGATCCAGAGGAGAAAATGGACCGCGTGATCGCAAAGGTGGCAGACTCCATCGAAGAAGAAGATTGCGGAAGCCTTGGGACTCGTTTCCATCTCGCAAAGGAATACGCCCCTCTGGGTGGAATGGTCTTGGCGTCTGGAGGACTTGCGCCGTAGCCTGAGAGATGAAGGATTTGCTCCATTTGACTGAACGCGCGGCCACGACTGAGCTGGTGGCCGAAGAAATCGCGGCCGCGGCCACCGCTCTGCTGGCCGAGACGGAAGCCGAAGATGCCAAGGCGGCTTTCCTGAAGGCGCTCTCTCAGAGGGGAGAGACGCCACGGGAAATCGCGGCCTTTGTGAAGCAGTTTCTCCGGGTAGCGGTCGATCCCGGCATTCAGGCCGGCGAACTGAGCGGCCCGATGGTGGATGTCTGTGGCACGGGGGGAGACAAGCTGGAAATGTTCAATGTCTCGACCACGGTTTCCTTCGTTTTGGCGGGGGCGGGGGCCAGGGTGGTGAAGCACGGGAACCGGGCCATCACCTCCAAGAGTGGGGGCGCGGACGTTTTGGAAGCGCTCGGCGTGGATCTGATGATTTCGCCGGAGCGTCTTCGGGAATGTTTGCAGCAGACGGGCTTTGGTTTTCTTTTTGCGCCTCTTTACCACCCGGCTTTCAAGTCGGTGGCGGCGGTGCGCAAGCGCTTGGCCAGCGAGGGGGTGCGGACCATTTTCAATCTCCTGGGCCCCCTGCTCAATCCGTGTCGCCCTCCGCATCAGTTGATCGGGGTGTTTTCTTCGGGCTTGGTGCCAGTCTTTGCCGAGATCCTGCGAGAGCTGGACCGGGTCTCGGCCCTCGTGGTCTATGGGAAGACGGGGGATGGACGAGGCATGGATGAAATTTCCGTCCTAGATGTCACCGAAGCAGCCGAGTTGAGAAAGGGGGAGATCCTCAGATTTGGGATGGATCTCCAAGGTTTTGAGATTGGCCTATGCGATTTAGCTGAATTGGCGGGGGGCGATGCCGAGGCCAACGCCGGGACGCTCACGGGGATCCTCGATGGGAGCATCGGCGGAGGGAAACGCGACATGGTCCGCGTGAATGCGGCTGGAGCCTTGTTGGCTTGCGGCCTGGCCCCGACGCTGGAAGAGGGCCTCGAAAAGGCGAGCGCCTCGATGGACTCCGGAAAGGCCTTGGCGGCTCTCCATGCGGTCCAACGCTTTTTCGGGGCCCGCGCCTGATACCAACCTCCAGAATTGGCTGGAAGAATGGAGGGGAGGTGTTGTGGGGAAGAGGCGCTGAAGCGCGGGGAAGAGAGAGCCGGTGTCTTTCGAGCCAGCCCTGCGTTGCTCCTCGGTTACGGTGCCTGCACCGCGCCCTCGTCGCGCCTTGGTGGTCTGGCCCGAAATCCACTCGGCCATTCTACCAGCCAATTCTGCAGCTTGGTATGAGGCACGGCTCAAGGAAGGCTAAAGGGATTTTCGTTTGGCGAGGCAGGCCCCGCAATACTCCTCGCCGTCCTCCCCGATGCGGAATTCGAGTTCCGGGTGAGAGAGTTCGGTGGCCCCGCACTCGACACAGAGGTGGAAGCTTTCGGTTTCTGGGAGGTTCTTGCCCTTGAAGTCGGCTCGACGCTTGGTGGTTTGCGAATTTTGCTTCCAGGAGCGTAGCGTTCCCGGGCCGAAGATCAGGAGGTAGTTGCCAAGGGAGAGCGCAAAGAAGGGGAAGAGAATGGGGCTGCCGAGCATGGCCAAGACGACGAAGGCAGCCGCGACCCAGCCCAGGTATTTCACTTTCACGGGCAGCACGAAAAAGAGCATGAGCGGGACATTCGGCTGGAGCGTGGCGAAGGCCAGAAACATGCTGAGAGAGAGCAGGGCGGCGCCGCCGAGAAAGGGGCCCGAGCCGCCGGTAATGAGGTGCAGGTAAAGGCTTCCCAGGATGTTTCCAAGAATGCCGAGGTAGACGTAGCCCGAGGCTTTGGCCACGCCCCAAGTGGCTTCGATGACCTGCGTGAAAAGCCGGGCCAGCAAGAGAACAAAGAAGATGAAGATCCAGGCCCAGGGGTTGCGAGGGTCTTCCCAAGGCACAAAGAGAAAGGATACCAGCCGCCAGAGTTCGCCTCGGAAGACGGCATTCCAGTCGAGACGAATCCATTCCACCAAGAGGGGATTGGCCAATTCCAAGGCGAAGGTGACCGCATTCAGGCAGGCGATGTAGAAAAACAGACCCGGGAAGGAGAAGACCTCGGAAAGCCTGCGAAGGAAAGACGGGCGGGTGGACACGAGCCCAGTAATGACGTTCCCAGGGCGACTGGCAAGGGTGGTTGGGGAAAATCGGAAGGGGAGGAGCTGAGGTCGCATTGACAAAGCGACTTGGGGGTCGAATCATGGCATGCCAATGGATGCTGAACTGCTGCGCCGCTCCCCGCTCGATTCCCTTCATCGAGAGCTGGGCGCCCGCTGCCTGCCTTTTGCCGGGTGGGAGATGCCTATCCAGTATGCGGGTATTATGGAGGAGCACCGGGCGGTCCGGGAGGCGGTTGGGATTTTCGATATCTCCCACATGGGTGAGTTGGTTGCTTCGGGTCCGGAGGTCCTCCCTTGGTTGGATCGAGTTTTGTCCAATCGCGCTTCCGCTCTCGCGGTGGGCGAGGGGCAGTATTCCCTGCTTTTGAACGAGGAGGGGGGCATCATCGATGATTTGATCGTCTACCGCTTGAGCGAGGAAGAGGTGCTCCTGGTGGTGAATGCCTCCATGGAGGCGGAGGATTTTCGCTGGCTTTCGCTGCAGGCGACCACCGGAGTCCGCCTTGAGAATCGGAGCGCTCTTTATGCGGGGATGGCGGTGCAGGGACCCCGGGCGAGCGCTCTCTATGAGAAAACTACCGGCTGCCAGTTGCCGTCCCGCCTGGGCGCGCGGGCGGAGGAAAGCGGGGTGGTTTGTCGCACCGGGTATACCGGGGAGGATGGCTTTGAGTGGTTTTGCCCGGTGGGCGAGGGAGCGGCCTGGTTTGAACGCTTTTTGGACAAGGGGAAATCGCTCGGCATCCAACCCTGCGGCTTGGGTGCTCGGGATAGCCTCCGCTTAGAGGTTTGCTACCCGCTAAACGGTTCCGATCTCTCCTTGGAGCGGACGCCGCTGGAGGCCGGCCTTGGCTGGGCGGTTTCGTGGGAGAAGGGGCACTTTATTGGGCGCGAGCGTCTTGCGGAGCAAAAAGCGCTCGGCCCGCCGGAGCGCTTGGTCGCTCTCCGAATGACCGGCAAGAGCCCACCACCCCGGAGCGGGTATGAAGTGTTTTCCGGCGAGGTGCGGGTGGGCACGCTCACCAGTGGCACGCTTTCTCCGAGCCTTGGCGTGGGAATTGCCATGGCCTATCTTCCGACCTTGGAGGCCAAAGTGGGACGACCTTTTGAGATCGAGATCCGAGGTCGTCGCTTTCCGGCTGAAGTGGTCAAAAAGCCTTTTTATCATCGAGAATCGTGAACATTCCTGAAGAGCTGAAGTATGCGGACTCCCACGAATGGGTCGCCCTGGATGACGACATCGCCACCATTGGGATCAGCGATCACGCGCAAGCCGAGCTGACGGATATCGTCTTTGTCGAGGTGCCCGAACTGGGGGCGACTTTTCAAGCAGGCGACCAGATCGCGGTCGTGGAATCGGTCAAAGCGGCCGGGGATATTTACGCTCCGGTCAGTGGGACCGTGGTGGAGGTCAATGGCGACCTCGAGAGCGACCCCGGACTCATCAATACCGAGCCCTATGAGGCGGGCTGGATCTACAAAGTGAGGATTTCGGATGCAGCAGAACTAGAGAACCTCATGAACGCGGAGGCGTATCAAGGACATGTCGGCTAAACCATCCACGGGCGCTCCCCCCACGCCCCAAACCCGTTTTCCCTACGGGCACTTTGCGAGGCGGCACCTCGGGCCCGACGAGGCCGAACAAGAAGCCATGCTGGGCGAGATTGGCTGTGAATCGCTCGGTCGCTTGATGGCGGAGGCGGTCCCGGAGTCGATCCGCTCTCTCGAGGCACTTCACTTGCCGGCTGCCTTAGGAGAACACGAGGCGCTTGGGAAGCTCCACCGCAGGATGCGCAAGAACCAGACCCGGCGCTCTCTTTTGGGAATGGGTTACCACGACTGCCTCGTGCCCGCGGTCATCCAGCGCAATGTGCTGGAAAACCCCGGTTGGTATACCGCCTACACCCCCTATCAAGCCGAGATTGCCCAAGGGCGCTTGGAAGCGCTCTTGAACTTCCAGACCATGGTCTCCGATCTCTGTGGCTTGCCCGTGGCCAATGCCTCCCTCCTCGACGAAGCGACCGCCGCGGCCGAGGCCATCGCGCTAGCGCGCTCCTCCAAGCCACGCGGCACCACGGTTTTCGTGGCCGACACCTGCCACCCGCAAGTCATCGAAGTGATTGAGACCCGCCTCGAGCCGCTTGGCCTGCAAGTGGTCTTGGGCGATTGGCAAGCCTGCGCCCCCGAAGAGATCTCTGGGCTCTTTGCGGTCATCCTTCCCTTTCCTAACACCTTCGGACGCTTGTGCGATCCGGAAGCCTTCTTAGCCAAGGCTCGGGCCGCCGGAGTCATTTCTATCGTCACCAGCGACCTTCTGGCGCTCACTCTCCTCAAGCCACCGGGTGAAATGGGGGCTGACATCGTGGTCGGGAGTGCGCAGCGTTTTGGAGTCCCCTTGGGATATGGTGGCCCGCATGCTGGCTTCATCGCCTGCTCGGACAAGCTCAAGCGCAAGCTCCCGGGTCGCTTGATCGGCGTGTCCCAAGACGCCCGGGGAAATCCTGCCTTGCGGCTCGCTTTACAAACGCGGGAACAGCACATTCGGCGGGATAGGGCCACCAGCAACATTTGCACGGCGCAGGTGCTCCTGGCGGTCATGGCTTCGATGTATGCCGTCTATCATGGTCCGGAGGGACTCCGCTCTATCGCGCGGCGAGTGCATGGACTCGCTTCGCGTTTGGCCAAGGGCCTGGGCTTGGCTGAAGAAGCCTTTTTTGATACGGTCCATCTCCCGAAAGTGTCCGAGCGCGCCCTGCTCCTTGAGAAGGCCAGGGAAGCCGGCTTCAATTTGCGAGCCGTCGGCGAGGCGGGTCTGGTGATCGCTTTGGATGAACGAAGTGGTGAAGAGGAAGTCGATCAGCTCCTCCAGTTGTTGGGAGGACGCGCTGGGGAGGAAAGCGACGAGATCCGGCTCCCTGAAAGTCTCCAAAGGACGAGCGATTTTCTTACCCATGATGTCTTCCATCGCTACCACAGCGAGACCGAGATGATGCGCTACTTGCGTCGTTTGGAGTCCAAGGACTTGGCGCTCAACCAAAGCATGATCCCCCTCGGCTCCTGCACCATGAAGCTGAATGCCGCCATCGAGATGATGCCGGTGACGTGGCCAGAGGTGGGCGGGCTTCACCCCTTCGCCCCGCTCGATCAGGCTGAGGGGTATTTGGAAATGTTTCAAGAGCTGGTCACCTGGCTCGCCGAAGTGACAGGCTTTGCCGGGGTCTCCTTGCAGCCCAATGCTGGTTCCCAGGGAGAGTATGCCGGTCTTCTCGCGATCCGGGCGTATCACCGCAGCCGGGGGGACGAGCAGCGGGACATCTGCCTCATTCCCACCTCAGCGCATGGGACCAATCCAGCGAGCGCGGTCATGGTGGGGATGAAGGTCATTCCGGTCGGGTGCGATCGGGAAGGCAATATCGATTTGGCCGACCTGCAGGCCAAGTGCCAAGAACACGCGGCCCGCCTGGCCGCCCTCATGGTGACCTACCCCTCCACCCATGGCGTCTTCGAGGAGGGGATCGTGGACGTTTGCCAAGTCGTGCATGAGCATGGCGGCCAAGTCTACATGGACGGAGCCAATATGAACGCCCAGGTCGGGCTGACCAGTCCCGGCCGAGTGGGCGCGGATGTCTGCCACCTCAATCTCCACAAAACCTTTTGCATCCCCCATGGCGGGGGAGGGCCGGGGGTCGGGCCGATCGGCGTGGCGGAGCATCTCTTGGACTTTCTTCCTGGTCACCGCTTCCTGGGTGAAAGTGCCCAAGGGGCGGTCAGTGCCGCTCCCTTCGGCAGCTCCAGCATCAACGTCATTTCCTGGATGTATATTGCCATGATGGGCGCGGAAGGGCTGAAAGCCGCCAGCGAGATCGCCATCCTCAATGCCAATTACATGGCGCATCGTTTGGAGAGCCGATTCCCGGTGCTCTACAAGGGTCGTCGGGGTCGAGTGGCCCATGAATGCATCATTGATCTGCGCGCAGTGCAGGAGGAGCTCGGTTTGACGGTAGAGGACATTGCCAAGCGGCTCATGGATTATGGCTACCACGCTCCCACCATGTCTTGGCCGGTGGCCGGCACGCTCATGATCGAACCGACTGAAAGCGAATCGAAGGAGGAGTTGGATCGCTTCTGCGACGCCCTCCTCCTGATCCACGGCGAGATCGAGGCGGTCCGCCATGGCGAGGCCGATCCGCTGGACAACCCCCTCAAAGGCGCCCCGCACACCGCACTTGAGGTTTGCTCAGACCAATGGACCCACGCCTACTCCCGGGAATTGGCGGCCTTTCCTTCTGAAGCTTCCCGTCGGCACAAGTTCTGGCCCACCGTCTCCCGGATCGACAACGTCCATGGCGACCGCAATCTCGTCTGCACCTGTGAAGGCATGGAGGCCTACGCGGAAGACTGAGTATGGCCACCATTCAGGAGGCTTCCGACATCGATTGGTCCCGTTGGCAGCCCAATATGCGGGCCACGCTTCTCTTCATTCGCCGAGGAGAGGAGGTGCTTTTGATGCGGAAAAAGCGGGGTCTGGGAGCCGGCAAGATCAATGCCCCCGGCGGAAAGATCGAGCCGGGAGAAAGCCCGGAGGAATGTGCCATTCGCGAAACCCAGGAGGAATTGTGCATCACGGCGAGCCACCTCGCTTATATGGGTGAAAACCGCTTTCAGTTCAGCGATGGGCTGGCCATCCAATGCTATGTCTTCTTAAGCGAACAGTTTGAAGGCATTCCCACCGAGACCGAAGAAGCCGATCCGAAGTGGACCAAGATCGAAGCCATTCCCTACCAGGAAATGTGGGAGGACGACCAGTATTGGCTGCCCCAGATTCTGGCGGGCCAGACCTTCTTGGGTTGCTATTTCTTCAAAGGAGATCGCCTGGTGTGGAAAGACCTCCAATTCGATCAATAGAGCCGGGCTCACTGGATGAGATTGGCAGCCTGCCGGACCGTCTTTTCGAGGAACGCTTGGGCAACCGGCTTGAGCGGTGCCCCATGAAGCAGGCCAACTTCAATAGACGGGAAATCGTTCAACGGAATCTCTTCCATGTCTCCAGAAGGCGCTACGCCTGGCACGGCCACTGACAAGCCATACCCAAAGCCCTGGGCGACATAGGACCGAATGGTTTCCAGATTGGAGACCTCGATCTGCGGCGGCCAGAGCAGGCCACGCCGCGAAAGTTCTTTTTCGAAAGTCTGAGCTAGAGGCTCGTGGGGTGGCAGGGAAATGAGTGGCAATTCGATCGATCCGGCCGTGCTGGCCAGACCTTCGATGGACGCGACTCGGCTGCCCGGAGGGGCCAAGAGCAGCAGGGGGATCTCAAGGAGCCTGGTGGCCGTGAGGCCGCGGGCCGGGGTGCTCGGGATGGCGGAAATCGCCAGGTCGACTTCCTGGCGAGTCAACAGCAGCTCTGCTTCCGAAGGGTTCACTTGATGGAGGCTGAGGCGAAGCTCGGGCCAATCCTGGCGGAACTCGCTCAAGAGATCGGGCAGATGCGAGCTCAGGACGGTGGCGCTCGCGGCCAGGCGAAGATGTTGGCTGCGCTCTTGTCGGATCCATTCCTGAAGAGAAGGCAGGCGACTGTAAAACGGATAGATGAAATCGTAGAGCCGCTCTCCCTCGGGGGTGAGTTGGAAGGGGCGACGCTGGAAAAGTTTCACCCCGAGGGAGCCCTCCAGTTGGAGCAGTTGACCGCTGACCGCCGGCTGTTGAATCGGGTAGGGCATGCAGCGGACTGCGTTGGTGATGCCCTCGAATTTGGCGACGTAGTAGAAGAGCTCCAGGTGGTGGACATTCACGCCTCGAAGAAAATCGAGAACCGCCCACGTGGCGAGATCAAAAGGGAAAGCGAGCGCCAAAATCCGCCTCGCCTTTTCGCTTGCAAGCCACCTGCTTTGCGCTAGGCATCCGTCCCCTCGTTCCCGGGAGGCCAAGCCAGTGCGAACCGGGAGGGGGCGGTCGCTTACCACTATCCTCATGGCAATCTGTCTCCTCCCCTCTTTCGCGGCCGGCGAGACGGCGCTCCCAGAGCGTTTTCCCATCAACTAGAACGACTTATGAGCTTTGTTTCCACCCGCCTGCACGACCTCAAGCCCTCCCAAACCCTGGCCATCACAGCCGAGGCCAAAAAGCTCATCCAGCAGGGAGAAGACGTTTGCAGCTTCGGAGCGGGAGAGCCGGACATGGATACGCCCGACTTCATCAAAGAAGCGGCCATCGAGGCCCTCCATCGCGGGGAGACCAAATACACGGCCGTCAGCGGAATCATGGAGCTGCGCGAGGCCATCGCCACCAAGCTGGTGGCCGAAAATGGCATCCCTTCGGCGCCAGAGTTGGTCACCGTGAGTTGCGGAGCCAAGCACGCTCTTTTCAACGCCATCTACGCGCTTTGCGAAGACGATGACGAGGTCATCATCCCCGCCCCCTACTGGACCAGTTACCCTGACATGGTCAAGATGACCGGTGCCGATCCGGTCATCGTGGAGACCAAAGCGGAGAACGGTTGGAAGATGACTCCAGAGGAGTTCGAGGAAGCCATGTCCCCTCGCACCAAGCTCCTGATTCTCAACTCACCCAGCAATCCGACCGGAGCAGTTTACACCAAGGAAGAATTGGAAAAGATCGCTGAAATCGCGATTGGGGAAGACGTCCTCGTGATCTCCGACGAAATCTACGAAAAGCTGGTCTACGGCGAAGCGGAACACGTCTCCCTCGCTTCGCTGGGAGAGGAGATTGCCAAGCTCACCCTGACAGTGAACGGCTTCAGCAAGGCTTACAGCATGACCGGCTGGCGATTGGGTTACACCTCCGCCCCCGAAGAATACGCCAAGGTCATCAATAGCATCCAAAGCCAAACCACCTCCAATCCGACCAGCTTTGCCCAATACGGAGGGCTCGCGGCGCTCACGCACCCCTCCGCCGCTCAGGTCATCTCGGATATGCGGGATGAGTTCGATGTCCGCCGGCAATACATGCTCAATCGCTTGGCCAGCATTGAGAACGTCAGCACGGTCGAGCCCGAGGGCGCCTTCTACTTCCTGGTGGATACCTCCAAGATCGGGATCAACTCCCTCAACTTGGCCGAGCGCCTTCTGAGCCGGGACAAAGTCGCTGTCATTCCAGGGGCCGCTTTTGGTCATGACCAGAGTGTCCGTTTCAGCTACGCCTGTGGGCTCGACATCATCAAAAACGGCATGGACCGTTTCGAAGACTTCTGCCGCTCTTTCTGATCCTTCGTGCGGGGTAGACCGCCGGTCGCCGGAAAAGGCTTTCTCTGGAGGTTGGTATTACTTCTCGGGAGGAGCTTTTTGGTAATACTCGGCGTAGAGCGACTTCGCGAAATTGGCGGCAAAAGCTTTGCCTAAGAACCTGGCGAGTCGGTAACGAATGACCAGAGAAATGACCAGCTGAAAACGCTGGAAGAAGCGACCGTGCCATTTCGCCGGCGAGACCGCGACTTCCTGGCCGAGGTAAGCGATTCTCGAATGGGGGAGAATCCGCAGACTGGCTTCCACGTCCTCCATCAGCGGCTGCAAGGGAAAGCCTCCCACCGCCTGGAGCGCCCTCCGTCGAAAGGCCTGCGCTTGGTCGCCAAAGCCGACGCCGTTGAGCGTCGCTCGGAGTTCGTTGAGCACCTCAATGCCGACCAACCCAAGCTTGGATTGCGGAAAGCGCTGCCCGAGGACGGCCGCCTCGACCATCGGGTTGGCTGAAAAGAAAGCCCGAAGCGTCGCGAGCGCCTCATCGGGAAGACGCATGTCGGCATGCAGGATCAGAATGAGAGGGGCGCGAGTGTGAGCCACTCCCACCGAGATCTGGTTCCCGCGCCCTGCTTCACTCGTGGTCAGAGCTAGCTGATGGGCTCGAGCCAGCTCAGCGGTCTCATCCTGGGAGTGGGCGTCCACCACCAGAACTTCATCGCCCGCTTGCAGTTGCGGCAAAAGGGTGGGGAGGAGAGTTTGCAATGGAGTGGCGGCGTTCCTGGTGGGGATCAAGATGGCGAAAGACGTGGAAGAATCGACCGCTGTCCGAGCCCGCAGTCCTCGTGTCCACGCATGCCGCAGCTCATAGGCGCCAATCACAAAAAAGGGCAACCAGAGCCAAAGAATGAAGTCTTCTGGCAGGCCCCACCAACCGACTTCCGCCTCGTGCCGCCAAGCCAGGAAATAGGCGCATTGCGTCAGGAGGAGAACGATCCAGGCGAGCGAAGGTCGCAGTGCCAGCAAGGGCAGAATCCAGAGGAAATACCAGAAGTGAACAATCGGGGAAAGCACCAAGAGGCAGCCCAAGAGCCAGAGTGAGGCATCGACCAAGGGCAGTCCGCGAAGCCAGCGCACCCACGTCGCCACCGCCACCATCACGAAAAGAAGGGAGCAGAGTCGCTTGGCCAGCTCAGGCGAATCCAGGGCGCGCTCCAGGAAGAGGTAGGCCCCTCCGTTGAAGCGACTCTCCCCAGCGAAAACCAGCAGCCCGCGCGCCAGATCATCCACTCCATCCCAGAAGGGAAGGGCGGGCAGCAGCAATCCCAGCGGCCAGAGCCAAGCCTGCTTCCAGCTAGAGCGGGTAAGAAAGAGAGGGGCCAAAGCCAGGCTGACGAGCTTCACTTGGGCGGAGCAGGCCAGAGCGAACCAGGCGAGGCCTGGCTTGCCACGGGCTTGGCTCCACCAGGCGAGCGTCAGGAGGAAGGCGAAAAGACTATCGTAATGGCCCTCGGCCGCGATCCCGATCAGCACCATCGGACTGAAAGCGTAGAGCCCGGCCCAGCGTTCGGGGAGTCGGCTCTGCCGCAAGAGCGAAAACAAAAGCAGCAGGGTCCCCAGATCCGCACCGAGAAAGAGCAACTTCAGCGGCAGCGCGTGGTAGGAAAGGATGCCAGCGGCGGCAAAGGCCAGCTGGGCCAAGGGTGGGTAAGCAGTGCCGCGCTCTGGATGATTCATGCGCTCCCACTGGGCATCGCGATAGGCGGCGAGAGAGGGGTCGTCCGCCGTCTGGGTGTAAGGATTGATCCCCGCCCGGACCAGCTTTCCCTCCCAGAGGTAGCGATGGAGATCATCGGTATGGGCCGAGGGCAGGAGGGTCACCCGCAAAAGAACGGCCGACAGCAAAAGAAGGCGGGTGCTGCCAACTTTTCGGGCCAAGGCATCGGGGTAGCAAAAAGTCAGGCCGAGGCCCGTCAGACCCAGAATGGCAAAAAGCCAGACCCGCAGCACAGGATCACTCTGTAAGGTCGGGCGCTGGCTCCAAAGCCAGCAGGCGACAGCCGCCGCTCCGAAGCACCCCAGCCAAATCCAGGTGCGGCGGTCTTTCCAAAGAGCGGGGGCGGCCTCCAAAGCTACGTCGATACGTCCTAGCCGGAAGGGTCACCCGATCAGGCTCTCGCGCAAGCTGGCACTGCCGACCAGCAAAAACCCCGCCGCGTAGAGTAGCAGGAAGGGGGCAATCCACACCTGACCAAAGCCGACGTAGAGCACGAAGGTGGCCGTGCAATAGAGCCCCAGCATAGTCTCAAGAGCGGGCGCGATGCTGGAACCGGCTCGATAGTTCTTGAGGCGCTTCTCCCCTGCTTTGGGCGTTCGAATGAAGCCGCTTTTCTTACCGGAGAGCGCCTCCCAGACCGCCCGAGAATTGGAAAGACAAATCCCAAAGCCCACTACCATGAGCCCGGGGATCAGCGCAGCCCGTTGCAGCCAACTCCGAGGGTAGAGCGTCCTTTGGCTGACCAGGTAGAGGAGGCTGGGGGCAAGGGTCGCGGGAATGAGCGGACTGGCCAAGAGAATGAAGAAAAAGGTCGGCACCAGCTCGCCGCCCTTCGTCAGCAAGAGCGGCAGAGCCAAGAGCGAGACCGTCAGCATGAGCGGGTGGACCAAGTAGTGCGTCAGGTGGAAGATCGATTGGATCTTTTTGATGAGCGGCACTCTCGCAGCGAAGACCTTGGGCAGGACCTTCCGAGCCGTCTGGATCGAGCCCTTGGCCCAGCGGAACTGTTGGCTCTTGAAGGCGGTGAAGGTGGAGGGCAACTCGGCCGGAACGACGAGATCGGGGACGTATTCCAGCCGCCAACCGGCCAGTTGGCTGCGGTAAGAGAGATCCATGTCCTCGGTCAGGGTATCCGACTGCCAACCACCCGCATCCTGAATGGCCTGCTTCCGCCACAGACCGGCCGTCCCGTTGAAATTGAGGAAAAGGTGGTTCCAGGCGCGCGCGCTTTGTTCAATGGCGAAGTGCCCATCCACCCCGAGCGCTTGCGCGCGGGTTAGGAGAGAGTCCTCTGCGTTCAGGTGTCCCCAGCGACCTTGTGCCAGACCGATCCCAGGGTCCTCGAGAAGGTGCGGAAGAGCGCGTAGGAGAAAATCCTTGGGTGGCACGAAGTCGGAATCAAAAATGGCTACAAACTCACCCCGAGCCACCTCCAAGCCATCGCCCAAAGCCCCCGCCTTGTAGCCCTCCCGGATGGCCCGCCGGATCACTTGGATATCATGCCCCTCCTCTCGCAGTTCGGCGGCCACGCGATCGACCAGCGCAATGGTCTCATCGTTTGAATCATCCAACACCTGGATCTCGTGGCGGTCCGCAGGATACTCCATGGCAGCGCAGGCCCGGAGGACCCGCTCAGCCACATTCATCTCGTTGAAAAGGGCAATTTGAGTGGTGATGACCGGGAGGAAGGCATCCCCCTCGCGGGCCACTCGTTGCTGAAAGGCCTCTTCCAGAGAGGCTTGGGTGGCGCGTCCGCGATGGAAGCATCTTCGGAAAAAGCCCAACATCACGTAGCAGTTCAGCCCAAAAATGAGCAGACCGAGGCTCGCAGTCATGTAGACTAAGAAGATAAGCAGCGACAGGATCTCCATTCGAGGCGGATCGTAAAAGAATCAGGAAGAAAGGCAAGGGCTGGAAGCTCCTCTTTCCGAACTAGTTAAACCGAACCATGCCACGTAAATTTTTGAAATCACCCTCTCGACCACTCTGGCAGGGGGGCTGGAGCACTCTCTGGATTTTGGCCGCCAGCCTGGCCCCCGCCGACACGCCGCAAGCTCCGCCGTCGGAGGCTGTGGCCGGGTACTGGTTCGACGGAGCCGAAATCAATCGCTATGAATTGCAACAACGCTGCTACGGAGAACTCCACCCGGGCCATGCCGTGCTCGTCTTCGTCACCGAACCCTTCCTGGTAGAAGAACAGGTCAAACGAGACTTCGGCCAAGGCCAGGCAGTCTCGGTCCTGAAGATGAATGCCATGCGCGACTTCTTGACCGGCCTCTATCCTTACCGAACCATGACCTCGGTCTTCCAGCCGGTCGATCAAAAAGCCGCCCTCAAAGTCACGACTTCGGTCCAAGAGTGGTGTGGGCATGCCTTTAGTCAGAGCAATCGGCGGACCAACGGCTTGAAGACTGAGGTGCACTCCTACTTCCAACGGGCCGAAAGGGGCCAATTCACCTCGCCTCCGGACGTTCTCCTGGAGGACGAGCTTTGGACCCAGCTTCGCCTCGACCCCAGTGCCCTCCCGACGGGCTCTTTCGAAATGGTCCCCGGCAGCCTCTTTCTCCGCCTGAGGCACCAGGACCCCGCGCCGCATCCAGCCGTGGGCAGCTGGAAAGAAAGCCAGCAAGCAGGCCGATCGATCTACTCACTGCACTACCCTGATCTCGGCCGCAGTCTAGAAATCGAAGTGGAAACCGCCTTTCCCTACGTCATTCAAGCTTGGGAAGAACTGGAAGCGGGAGGGAAAGTCTTTGCGCAAGCACAGCTGACCCACCGCCTGGAGAAGCAATACTACTGGAGCCAAAACGGGCTTAAGGACCGCAGCAAACGAGCGAAGCTCGGCCTTCCTACCGAGTAATACCAAGCTGCAGAATTGGCTCGAAAGACACCGGCTCTCCCTTCCCCGCGCTTCAGCGCCTCTTCCCCACACCACCTCCCCTCCATTCTACCGGTGAATTCTGGAGGTTGGTATAAGGTCCCGCCCTCGCGGATACTTGTCTTTTCAAAAATTCTTCCAAGCCACCCTTCTCGGACTGGATCCGGTCGGTTCGCAGATGGGGCAAGAAGTCTTTTCCGCGAAGCAGCGACGTGGAAAGGTGCGTGGCGGTTGCCAGGTCCGTCGCCTCCCGCCTGAAACCTGCAAACTTGAAATCTCCGACTGAGTGTTGAGCTGACGAAACTCACCCTGATATCAGCCAGGCTAGCTCACCCGTAAATCGCTGATCGAAGGGGGCGTGATAGACGCAGCCAAAGTCAAAAAACCCTTGTAAAATCGAGGCTCTCCAGGCACTCTATCGCCAAGACAGGCTTCCTGATATCACTGCTGTGGGTGATACGAATCAATATTGTTCGATATAAGAAATGACTCGGATTATAATTCCCTTTAGGACAGTTAATATTTAGGTTAGTGAGAACCACTTATGAAAACACTTTGGATCATTATCGCACTCGGAGTAACAGGTTGCCTCATCTTTTTGGCCTTTGATGTCAACTCTTTCTTTTCATGGCTTGTCCCAACAGGCGCCACCGGACTATTTGTTATCGGATTTGCTATCTACAAATTAGTATCGATGAAAAAATCATCGAACAAAGCGTTAGATCCAACTCCGTGAAGCTACGCTTCACTCCGTAGATCACCGCCGACGTTCTGTCTTAAAAAGAGCAACTGCCGCTACCAGTTCACTACCAAGATTAGGAAGCGTGATTTTGGGAGGATGTTCTACACGGTGGTGTTTGCTCCGAAGAAAACCGCACGAGAAGTAAACCTTTTCGAGTGAAGTGGACCCATAAACCGGAGCCAGGAAGTAGTTGAAGAATTGGAGCTGTTCTGAGTGGGTGGATTCACACCGAAAAAGAACAGACCGATGAGCAAAAGAAAGAGAAGGCACCTGAGTGCCGAATTTAAGGCCCGAG
>JBCCJK010000040.1 GCA_039027815.1 Verrucomicrobiota bacterium | reverse complement strand
GCGGGGAAGGGAGAGCCGGAGTCTTTCGAGCCAGCCCTGCGTTGCTCCTCGGTTACGGTGCCTGCACCGCGCCCTCGTCGCGCCTTGGTCTGGCCCGAAATCCACTCGGCCATTCTACCAGCCAATTCTGCAGCTTGGTATTAGAGAAGGGCTGAGAGGGGATTCCTCTTTTTGAGCACACTTTCTGCACACTGAGTGAGTAGAACCGAAGGCGAGCGTTGCCCCTGGCTTCGCTCTCTCGCATGAGCGCTCGACAAAGCGGAAGGCCCATTCCAGGGTTCTCCTGTTGGTCTTAGAACAATCTGATGATGGAACCTGAATCTTCCCCCGAAACGACTCTCGAAGACTTGCCCGCCCCGGATGGGATCCCGGAGATGCCCAAGATGGAGGCCGATGATGTGGCTGCCATTGAGGAATTGGGAAGGGTCTACCAGCAACTCAAGGACGAGCTGGGCAAGGTGATCGTGGGTCAGGAGAAGGTCATCGAGCTGCTTTCCATCAGCCTTTTCGCGAGGGGCCACTCGCTTTTGATGGGCGTCCCGGGTTTGGCCAAGACGCTTTTGGTCTCTTCGGTGGCCGAGACGCTGGGCTTGTCTTTCAGTCGGATCCAATTCACGCCCGATCTGATGCCCATGGACATCACGGGGACCGACATTCTCCAGGACGAAGGCGTGGGTGGAAAGCGGCAGTTCGAGTTCGTGAAAGGGCCGGTTTTCGCCAACATCGTCTTGGCCGATGAGATCAACCGGGCCCCCGCCAAGACCCAGTCGGCCCTTTTGGAAGCGATGCAGGAGCGACGGGTGACCGCCTTGGGCAATAGCTTCACGCTGGACCCGCCCTTCTTTGTCTTGGCGACCCAAAACCCGGTCGAACAAGAGGGGACCTACCCGCTGCCGGAAGCGCAGCTGGACCGGTTTATGTTTCTGATCGAGGTGGATTACCCGAGCGAGGAAGAGGAGCTGCGGATTGCTCGCGAGACGACCGGGGGGATCGTGAAAGAGCTGCAAACGATTTTGGAAAAGGACAAGATTCTTTTCTACCAGGACCTCGTCCGGAGGGTTCCGGTGCCCGATCACATCTTCGAGTATGCCGTGGAGCTGGTGCGCAAGACCCGGCCGGATTCTCCGGATAGCCCCGCTTGGTTGCAGGCGCTGGTGTCGTGGGGAGCGGGGCCACGGGCGGTGCAAAACTTGATTCTCGGGGCCAAGGCGCGCGCGGCTCTTTCCGGCAGTTTCATCGTGCGCTTGGAGGACTTGGAAGAGGTCACTCGTCCGGTCATGACGCACCGGGTCTTGACCAATTTCAGCGCCGAGAGTGAGGGCATGACGAGCGCCAAGGTGGTGGATCGCCTCCTGGAAGAGCTTCGCGAACAACACGAGCGGGAGTAAGCGCGGGACGGTGGCTACTTCTTCCTCCAGCGGTCAGGCCCGCGAGTTTCTCGACCCAGCGGTCCTCGCCAAACTGCAGGCGATTCAGATCCATTCTCGCCATCCCATGATGGGGAGTGTGGCTGGCATGCACCGCAGCCCGCACCGCGGCTCCAGCATCGAGTTTGCTGAGTATCGCAAGTATGTGCCCGGGGATGACCCCCGCCGACTCGACTGGCAAGCCTACGCCCGGAGCGACCGGTTTTACGTCAAGGAGTTCGAAGCCGACACCAATCTGCGGGCCTACTTCGTCGTCGATACCAGCGCCAGCATGGCTTTCACCTCCGGGGAGGAGAACAAGTTCGTCTACGCACGCAAAATGGCGGCCGCCCTGGCCTACCTCTCCATCAATCAGGGCGATGCGGTGGGGCTGACTTGCTGTAGCGATGTGGTCACAGCCGACATCCCGCCCCGACGTTCGCCCCGCCATTTGCAATACATCTTTGACCAATTGGAGCAGGTGGAACTGAAGGGGGAGACGGGCTTGGTCAAGAGCTTGCACGAGGTAGCCGAGCAGATTCCTCAGCGGGCGCTCGTTTGCATCTTCTCGGATTTTTTCTGCGAGCCCGAGGAGCTGAATGAAGCCTTCCAGCACCTGCGCTACCGCAAACACGATGTGGCGGTCTTCCACTTGCTGGATCGGCAGGAGCTCGATTTCGAGTTTGATCGGCCCTATCGCTTTGTCGACATGGAAGACAAGTCCTCCATCGTGGTGGAGCCTTACCTCATCGGAGATCGCTACCAAGAAGCGCTCCGGCAATACCTGGCGGACGTGCGGCGCTACACCTACCAGGCGAAGGCCGATTACCATCTGGTGGTGACCGATGAGGACTACGAAACGCTCTTGGGTGATTTCCTGACAGCCCGTTTGCCGAAGAAAAAGAGCCGATGAATTTCTCCGCCCCTTGGTTTCTCTGGGGAGCGCTGGCCGCTCTCATCCCGGTCCTCATTCATCTGGTCAATCGTTGGCGACACCGCACCATGGATTGGGCGGCCATGCAGTTCCTTCTGCGGGCCACTGAGAAGTCGCGAGGCCGCAAAAATCTACGCAACCTTCTCATCCTGACCTGCCGCGCTCTGGCGGTGGCGGCGCTCTTCCTGGCCTTGGCCCGTCCCATCGCGGGTGGCTGGCTGGGTTGGACGGGGAGCAGCTCAGTCGATACCATTCTGGTTCTGCTGGATCGCTCCGCCAGCATGGAGCAGCTCGATCCCGCGACGCGCAAGACCAAGCGGGAACAGGGCCTGGTGCGCTTGAGCCAAGCGCTGGAGGAGCTGGATTCGGGTGCCAAGGTGGTGCTGCTGGACAGCGCCACGCTCCGGCCGCGAGAAATCGCGGATCCCTCCGTCCTCCCGGAAGTGGAGGCAGCCGCGGCCACTTCCACGGCCGCGGACATGGGCGCGCTTTTCCAAGCGGCGCTCGATTATTTGGCGACCACCAAGCCCGCCAAGTCGGAGATCTGGGTGGTGAGCGATTTGGAGACCAGCAGCTGGCAGCCCGAGGGCGGGAAGTGGGCGGCGGTTCGCTCCGGCTTTGAGGAAATGCCGACTCGGCCCAAGGTCCGCCTTTTGGCCTTTCGCGGAGAGTCCGTGCAGGAAAACTTGACCCTCAATTTCCGAGAGGCCCAGCGTGAAGGAGGCGACCTCGTGGTGGGCCTGGAGATTCTTCAGCCGCAGGATCGGCAGCGGGAGCTGACGCTGGCGGTGCGACTGGAGGACGCCCGCTTTGAAACGAAGGTGGAACTCGATAGTCAGAGTCTTCGCATGCCTTTGCGAATCCCTCTCGGAGATCGGGAAGGGGCCGGATGGGGCTCAGTCAGCCTTCCTGCGGATAGCAATCTGCAAGACAACCGGGTTTTCTTCGCGTTTGGCGAGCGTCTCCCCCTTCATTCCGGTTTGGTGGCGCCGGTGGATCGGCCGGCTCGCTTGGTGGGGTTGGCGGCCGCTCCGCCCCAAGGGGACCGCGAGGTCCTGCGCGTGACCCCTGAGAATGCCCACACCGTGGATTGGGAAAACTCGGCCGCCGTCTGGTGGATGGGGCCCCTGCCCGAGGGGCCGGTCGCCGATGAACTGACCCGCTTTTTGGAAGCCGGGGGAGTGGTCCTCTTCTTCCCGCCGGGCCTGGAGGATTCGGGCTCCTTCGAGGGGGTTGCCTGGAGCGCGATCGAAGACGCCCCTGCCCAAGCGACCTTTGAGATCGTCGGCTGGGTCCCGAATGAGGGGCCCTTGGCCAATGCCGAAGATGGCTTCCCGCTCCCGGTGGACCGCATGGAAGTGATCCGCCGCCAGCTGCCGGTGGGAGACCTGACGGAGCTGGCCAGCTATGCGGACGATGTCCCTTTTCTGGCCCGCAAGGTGGTCGGCAAGGGCGCGGCCTTCTTTTGCAGCACCTTGCCGGATGAGCGTTGGTCGGGGATGGCTCTGCCCAATCGACCCGACGCCCTCGTCTTGGCCGTGATGATGCAGAGGATGTTGGGCCAAGGGGGCGGAAAGCTTGGTTCAGCTCGCCTGGCGGAGGCGGGAGAGAGTCTCCCTGGGCTGGAGGAGGGGGTAGTGGAACGGCTGCTCCCAGAGGGCCCAGGGGGGGTCCAACTGACCCAGGCGGGGCTGTATCGCTACCAGGGCCGCTTCCTGGCTCTCAATCGACCGATCCAAGAAACGGGGACCGAGTTTCTCGAGGAAAATGAGGTGGATCAGGTTTTTGGCTCGCTCCCCTACAGCCTTTTTGAGGTGGGTGGGGGCCAGCAAGAGAGTCTGGTGTCCGAGATCTGGCGGACCTTCGTCATGGTGGTCCTGTTGCTTCTGCTGGCGGAGGCCTTCCTGAGTTTGCCGCCGGCTCGGCGGGTGGACCCGCTCGCTCCCCAAAGCTCGCCGGTGTGATGTGATGTCGCCTCTTGTCTTCCATATCTCGTCTCTCACCCTCGTGCTCGGCCTGCTGGTGCTGGCGGGCACGCTGGTGCTGTCTTGGTTTGCCTGGACGAGGCGGGGGCGGACCCGGGTGGCTTTGGGCTTGGAAGTCCTGCGCTTTCTCTGCGTCCTCTTGGGCGTGGTGACCCTCTGGCAGCCGGAGTGGCGGAGTGTCATCGAGCCGGATCAGGATCCAGAAATCGTGGTTTTGATCGACGATTCTCCCAGCATGACGACCGAAGACGTGCTGGTGGGCGAGGAAGCCACCTCCCGGCAGCGGTGGGTGGCCAAGCAGCGCGAGGCCAGCCTGTGGGAGACCTTGCAAGAGGACAATCGCGTGACCTTTGAGACCTTTGGGGAAGCGCTTTCCGGGGATGGCTCCCTTCTCCTGGATGCCGGCACCGATTTGAACTCCGCTTTGCGTGGGCTGACCCGCGATCAAGAACAGCGCAACTTGCGGGCCGCCGTGCTTTTTTCCGATGGCGATTGGACTTCGGGCAACCCGCCGGTGGAAGCGGCCACCCGCCTGAGCTTGCGGAACATTCCCGTTTTCTCGGTTTTGGTGGGAAGCAATCGGAGCCTGCCCGACTTGGAGATCGTGAGCGTCTCGGCCCCGGCCTTCGCGCAAGCCGGGGAACGGGTGCAGGTGCCCTTCACAGTCCGCAACACCATGCCCGAAGCCGTGACCACGACGCTCCGGCTGCGGGAGGAGTCGGGCAAGGAATACAGCAAGACCCTGACCTTGCCCTCGGGCGGTGAATTGAGCGATGCCCTCTTCTTCACCCCCGTGGAAACCGGTCTCCGAAAAATGGCGCTCCTGCTGCCGGAGCAGCCGGGGGAGATGATGACGCAGAACAATGAAGTGCCTTTCCAGATGACGGTGCGAGACCAGAAGATCAAGGTGCTGGTGGTCGAGACGCTTCCCCGCTGGGAATATCGCTACATCCGGAATGCGCTTTCGCGGGACCCCGGCGTGGAGGTCAGTTGCCTGCTCTTCCATCCAGATGAGGGTATGCGACTCGGCGGGGGGCCGGATTACATTTCGCAGTTTCCGAACACGCTTCAGGACCTTTCGGAATATGACGTGGTCTTTTTGGGCGATGTCGGGATCGGGCCGGGGCAGTTGACGGTCGAGCAATGCCAGATGTTGCGCGGGCTAGTCGAGCAGCAGGCCAGTGGCCTGGTTTTCATCCCGGGTAGCCAAGGCCATCTGTTTTCGCTCTTGGACAGTCCTTTGGGCGATCTCGTGCCGGTCATTCTCGATGAAACGCAAAAGTCGGGGGTGGCCCAAAATGCCCCTTCCTCCCTCGTGCTGACTTCCGATGGCAAGGAGAGTCTCCTGACCATGCTGGCCTCCAAGGAACAAGACAATCCCAGCGTGTGGAAGAACTTGCCCGGCTTTTACTGGCACGCGCCGGTCCTGCGAAATCGAGGTGGCGCCACCGTCTTGGCGGTGCATGAGACCCGCAAAAACCGCAACGGGCGCATCCCCTTACTGGTCACGCGGCAAGCGGGGACCGGGAAAATTCTCTTCATGGGGACCGATGGGGCCTGGCGTTGGCGGCGGGGGGTGGAGGATCTCTACCATTATCGGTTTTGGGGGCAGGTGGCCCGCTGGATGTCCTACCAGCGCAAGATGGCGGAAGGGGAGCGGCTGCGGGTCTTTTACGCGCCGGACAGCCCAGAGCCGGGCGATACCATTGTCGTGAATGCCAATGCCTACACCGAGGAGGGCATCCCGCTGCAAGAGGGGCAGGTGCTCATCGATGTGGAACGACCCGATGGCTCCGCGGAGCGGTTTGAATTGGTCGCGATGGAGGGTGGCCAAGGGGCCTTTTACGGTCGATTCCGAGTGGAGGAGCCGGGGGAGTATGGGCTCTCAGCGACCTGTCGGGAAAACGGCAACACCGTGACCTCGACCCTTTTTGTGGCGGGGCAAACGCTGGAGCAGATTGGCCGCCCGGCCAAGCCCGAGGTGCTCCAAGAAATAGCCAAGGTCACCAAAGGAGGCATGGGAACGGTGGAGCAACTGGCCGAGTTGGTCGAGCGAATCGCCGCGCTGCCCGAGCCCCTCCCGATCGAAGATCGCCTCGAGATTTGGAACCATTGGATCTGGGCCACTTTGTTCGTGCTGGCCTTGAGTCTCTTCTGGGTCTTGCGGAAATTGGCCGGGATGATTTGAGCGGGGCTAGGGACGGCTCGTGATCAAGCGACCCGCTCTCCCGGGCCCCACTTGCAGGGCGGTGTTTTCCAGCAAGGCCGCCACCCGCTATCGGTCTTCCTAGCACTTCTCCTCCGTTGAGGTTCCAGCCAGAAGACCTCAAATCCACAAAAAGGAAGCAAAATTGACTTTTTTGCACTCGTATCCTAAAATAGGAAGAACGAAGGAGGCAATCATATGGAAGTCATCACCATGGACGCAAAAGGTCTTGTGCGTATCCCTGCCAGCTTACGCAAGGAACTAGCCCTCCAACCGGGCAGTCAATTTCGGCTCTTTGTCAGTCCCCAACAGGACAATCTCACCCTCGTTCCCACTGGCTCGATCAAAGAAGGTCTTGGCATCCTTCCCAAACCCAAGCAGGCCTTGAGTATTGAGGAGATCAATGACGCGGTGCAAAAGGCAACCGCCGAAGAAACGGCTTCTCATGCGAGGCATTGATACCAACATCCTCTTGCGGTTTTTGATCCGAGACGACGAAGCCCAAGCCCAACGGGCCGCTCAAATCCTGACCGAAGAGTGCACCGAAAGCAGCCCCGGCTTCCTCACCTCCATCGCCTTAGTGGAACTGGTCTGGACCCTGTCTCGAGTTTACAAATACCCCCAGCCAGAAATCACGAAAGCGCTTACGGTCTTATTGAACGCCAAAGAACTGCGTTTCGAATACCCAGACGAGACCCATCACGCCATCCAAGTCTACAGCTCAGGATCCGGAGATTTTGCAGATACCTTGCTCGGAAACATCGCCCTCCGACACGGATGTCTGGACACTTTGACCTTTGATCAGAAGGCGGCACGTCTCGAAGCTTTCGCCTCCGCCTAATACCAAGCTGCAAAATGCCTTGGTAGGATGGAGGGATCGTGTTTTGGAGAGGAGCCCCGAATCACCCTGAAGTTTCTGGAACGACCTGGAGAACCGGCGCTAGCGGAGGGGCTGATTGGGAAAGTCTTCCGGCACGGGAATCGTCACTTTTCCGGTAGCGGCCCATTCGGTTCCTCGCTGGAAGGTGGTGACAAAACTGCCTTCCCGGAGGTGCTCGACGTGGTGTCCCAGGATGGTGTGGAAGACTCTTCCCTCGCCATATTGGATGGTCATGAGGACGGGTTCATGCCGTCCGGTCCCGGCGTATTCCGGGGACGAGAAGGCCGAGGCGAGAATGGTGAGGTTCTCGGCCGGGCCGCGCAATCTGTCATAGAGTTCATCCGGCCCGTGCAGGAAGGTGGCAGGAAGGCCTTCCATGATGGGGTGGGTGGGTTCCCTGACCACGATTTCAAATTCATGTTGGGGGCCGTGCGCGCCGCCTTTCCCCGGGGAGGGATCCCGGATGACTTGGCCCGCGTCATCGAGATAGAGATAGGGCCCGCTTTTTTCGTCCCGACCCCCCCAGCCACCGATGCCGGTCATCTTGTTGTATTCCTCCCACTCCGGCCAGCAGTTGTTCGCTGCATGGACTGATACCAGGCCGCCACCCTTGGCCATGTATTCTTCAAAGGCCTTTTGGGTGGCTTCCGGCCAGGGGGCGGCTCCGAAGCCCTCGTTCATGACGACGACGTCGTAGCTGGCAAAGTCCGGCTGGTAGCTGCCGCTTTTGATTTTCTTTTTAGAGGAACGCGAGAGCGTCACTTCGAAGAGCGGCGATTGCTCCAAGACTTCCTGGAGCACGGGGGTGGTTTCTTTGAAGTTATGGGCTTTTTGGGGGCCGTCCGCGAGCAGGACGCGGATTTTTTGCTCGGCTTGGAGCTTGAGGGGCACCGCCCAGGCCAAGAGGAGGGCGGCGGGAAGAAGGATGCGTGCGATCTTAAGCATGGGGCAGCTAGGCATCTTTGGGAGGGGGAGGCAAGGTTTTCGTGGTGGCCTGGCCGGTGGGTGAGGGAGGGGGGGAAGAGTTCAGTCGAGGCGCAAGATGTTTTGGGGCCAAGGGTCGGGAAAGGGCTGGCCGTTTTGCCAGGCCAAGATTTCTTCTTCGGTGCAGAGCGATTCGGCGAGCGCGGTCGAGAAGGCCTGGCAGGCGGCGGGCTGGCCCATGAGGGCCAGTTCATTGTGGCGATCTCCGAAGAGGGGGTGCTGGTCGGCCAGCTGGGCCCGGAGGTGCTCGACCTCTTCCGGGAACAATTTCCCTTCGCGATTTTGAACGGCTTCCGCCCGCCAAGTGCCAGTGATTTCGAGGGTGATTTGGCTGCCGGACTGTTGCCAAAGCAGGACTTGGGCTGGGCGGGAGGCCAGCCAGAGGAAGCCTTTGGTGCGGTAGAGGGCGGTGCCGAGTTGGCTCTGGCAGGCGGCGTGCAGGCGCTCGGGGTGGAAGGGTCGCGGATCGCGGAAGATCGTCGATTCGATCCGCTGAGCGGTCGGCTGGTCGGCGGGGAGACCGAGTTGCCGGGCCCGGGTCGCGAGGGCGGCCAGCCGTGGGGCGGGGGTGGTTTCGAGCTGGGAGAGGTGCATGCCGGCCCGGGCGGAGAGTCCGATGGTGGCCTGTGGTTGGAGCTTTTGGAGGAGCTGACTTTGGGCCTCGAGGGCTGGCTGCGGGAGGGTGTCGATCTTGGTGAGGATGATGACGCTGGCGAAGGCCAGTTGTTCGGCCAGGAGGGCGGCGGCCTCGCGGAGGGCGGGGTCGGCATGGTGGGGGGCCTCTGCCAGCAAGAGCTGACCGTCCGCGAAGTCGCGGTGAAGATTGAGGGCATCCACGGTCACGATGAAGTGGCGAAGGAAGAAGCGCGGGTTTTGGGTGAGGGCTTGCAGGAGGGGCCAAGGTCGGGCCGCGCCCGTGCTTTCGCAGAGAACGAGCGGCGGCGGGGGTGCGAGGGCGGCCATTTCCCGGAGAGCCTGGCCCACGGAGGGGAGGAGCTGCTCGCGCGCATGCGGGCCGTGCAAGGCGGCAACCCGACCGGAAAGGAGGCCGGTGGTGGGTTTGGCGTCTTCGGGGGAAAGGAGCTTCGAATCCAGCCCGAGTTCGCTCAGGTCCTGGACCAAGAGGGCGGCGTGGGCGAGAGAGGGGTCTCTTCGCCAGCGACGCAGGAGGGTGGTTTTGCCCGAGCCGAGGAAGCCGCAGAGGGCGATGAGGGGAGTGGGGTTCATGCGGGCTACCTGGTTGGATCGACCGATGGTTGTTTGGCGGGCGTTTTGGGAGGGAGGGGGGGCCAGTGGTGGAGGGAGGTGCCGGGGCCGAGGCCGCCGATTTCTTCGAGGTAGTGGGCCACTTTTTCATGCCATTGCGCGAGGTCGGGCGCTTGTCGGGGGCCGGCCGTTTGCAGGAAGACGAGGTAGCTGACTTCGAGCGCATCGATGGCGCGGACCCGTCCGCTGGCCTGGGGGTTGAGGTGTTGGGCCAGGCGGAGGGAGGCTTCGCCGGCTTTGAAGGTGGGGCCGGCTTCGCCGAGGAGCGCTGGGTAGATTTGATCGCGATAGAGGACGGCGGCGTAGTCCCCCATTTTGGGTATCCAGGGGCCGCTGCCTCGGAACCAGTCCAAGGAGAGGACGATGAAGGGGTCTTCCTGGGCCAGGAGGGAGCGCCGGGTGGGTCCGCTGAGGTGACGGGTCTTCAGGCGGGATTCTTGGAGGTCGACCGCTTCCAGCAGGCGACGCCAGACAAAGCCGGGGTCGGCTTCCCGTTCTTTTTCAAAGAGGGTGCGGTAGTGTTGCAGTCTTTTTTCGGCGGCTGGGTAGTAGTCCAGAAAAGGATTGCGGAGGCCGCCGGTGCTTCCGAATTGGTAGGCGGTCTGGGGGAGATACCAGTCCGATTGGCGGGCGGCATGGTAGTGGCTCAATTCGGGATAGCGAACTGGGTCCGAGCCATCGGTGACGACGTCCATGTCTGCTTGGACCCAGAGGAGGCGGCGCCCGCTTTGGGGGTGCTGCATGAGGAGCGCGGTGGCGCAGTCATAAAAATTGTGGGTGGTGAGTTGGCCGCCTTTCTGGAGGTAGCGGATTTTACGATCGTAGAGCTGGTCAAAGCGGTCCGAGACGCGGGCGCTGGCCAGCAGTTCGGGGAGCGCGGGGAGGACTTGGGAGAGGGCGGGGTTGAGGCGCAGGAGGCCGTCGAGCTTGGTGAGCGCTTCCGGGCGGCGGATGACGACTTTTTCAAAGTAGCCTTGGCCGTCGGCCCGGAGGGAGGTGGTGGGGCCGGCTGGGATGCTTTCGATTTCGGTGAGTTCGATTTGGGCCGAACTGAGGGCGGGGGCCAGGAGGGCGAGGGCAGGGAGGCGGAGCATGGTAGGACTTTGACCAGCCGTTCCCGAGATGGCGAGGAGAATTCTCCGAAGGCCTGCGGCCGGCTGATACCAAGCTCCAGAATTCGCTGTTAGAATGGAGGGAAGGTGGAGTGTGGAAGAGGCGCTGAAGCGCGGGGAAGGAAGAGCCGGTGTCTTTGGAGCCAGCCCAGCGTTGCTCCTCGGTTACGGTGCCTGCACCGCGCCCTTGTCGCGCCTTGGTCTGGCCCGAAATCCACTCGGCCATTCTACCAGCCAATTCTGCAGCTTGGTATGAGTCCGCTAGGTGGGAGAAGGAGGGGCTCGGCCAGGGGCCGGTCAGCGGGGGAGGGCCAGTTGGGCCAGTTGGTCCCGGTATTCCTGGAGTTTTTCGTCCGGGGGGGAGAGGGAGAGGAGCTGGTCGAGGGTCTCGACGGCGGCGGGGTAGGCGCCTTGGGCGATGAGGAGTTGGGCGAGGGCCCGGAGGGCGGGCTGTTTCCAGTCGGCGAGGTGGGCGGCTTGCTCCAAGAGGAGCTTGGCCTGGCCCGGTTGGCTGGTTTGGAGGAGTCTGGCCAGCGCGAGGAGGGCCTCGCCATCGCCCGGGTTTTCCGCGACGAGGGTTTCCAGGCGGGGGAGGGCGAGCTGGTTTTGGCCAGTGGCGGCCAAGTGGAGCGTTTCGAGGCGTTGGCGTGCGCTGGCGAGGTCGGGTGCGAGGTCGGAGTAGGCGTCGTCAAAGCGCTGCATGAGTTCCGGGAGGAGGGCGTGCGCCTGCAGGCGATGGGTGGTGGTGAGGGCTTGGAGGGCGCGCTCGGGGCGGGGGGGAGTTTCGTCTTCGAAGGCTTGCTGGAAGGCGGTCCGGGCTTCTTCGGCCAGATCCAGGCGCAGGAGGAGAAGGGCGAGGTCGAGGTGCTGCGGGGCGCTCAACTCTTCGGTTTCCCGGAGCCATACGAGGTCCGCGGCCGCGGCGGGGTAGTCCCCCGCCTGCTGGTGGAGAAGGGAGCGTGTGAAGTAGGCGAGGGGGGACTCGGGGTCGCTCGCGACCCATTCGTCAGCGGTGCGAAGGGCGCTGGGGAGCTGGTCATTGGCGGCGAGGGCTTGGGCGAGGCCGGAGATCCATTGCGGGTTTTCGGGTTCGAGAAGCCGGGCCAAGCGGTAGGCGTCCAGGGCGGCGCGCTCCTGGCCCTGGTTCTGCCGGATGTGGCCGAGGAGGCCCCAGGTGAGGGCTTCGTTGTCGCCCAACTGGATCGCCCGAGTGAGGTGGGTGAGCGCTTCTTCGGGCTTTTCTTGCCGGAAGTGGAGGATGCCGAGATTGCGGTGGGCGCGGCGGAAGTCGGGCGTGAGGGCGAGGGCAGCGCGGAAGCTTTCGGCGGCTTCGTCCAGCTGGCCGAGTTCGAACTGGAGGTTCCCTTGATTGAAGAGGAGGGGGGCGCTTTTGGAGGTGAGGGGGCTGGCCTGGAGGCGGGAGAGGGCGGTTTTTCGTTGGCCTTTTTTGAGGGGCTCTTGCAGGGAGAGGAGGAGGGCGTGGGTTTCATCGGTCACGATGGGTTCGATGGCGGCATTCACGCGGTAGCTCCCAGCGAAGGCAGCTAGGAATTCATCACTCTGCCAGAAGCGATTGCCCAGCGGGAGCGGTTCCACGGCGAGGGTGCTGAGGGGAAGGAGGAGCAGGAGGAGGCGGGTCATGGGGCTTCGAGGACGAGGGGTAGGCGGTAGGTGGCGGTGACGGCTTGGCCATTGACGGTGGGTCGGCTAAAGCGGATGCCGCCGGCCACTTTCCGGCCAGTCGCGATGAGTTCGGGATGGGTGCTGCCGAGGACGCGCAGGACGCGGGTGCGGCCGCTGGGGTTGACTTCGATGACGAAGGTGACAGTGCCCCGGCGGATGCCACGCCGTTCGAGGGCCCGGGGGAAGATGTAGCGCGGCACCGAGAGCGGTCGGAGGCCTGCGTCCAGCTCCGAGGCGGAGACGGGGCCGCGGGGTCGGGGCGGGGCAGGGGGGGTGCGGGGAGCGGAGGGCGAGGGTTGGCGGGGAACGACGGCTGATCGCCTCGGGCTGGGGGTGGGGCTGAGGGTGCGGGGGGCTTGGGGGGCGGAGCTCAGGAGGGGGAAGGTTTGCAGGCCGGGTTCGATTTGCGCGAGGTCGGGGGGCGGCAGGGTGGGGAGGGTGAGGTCCCGGCTGGGGGCGACCTCTGCGGGGGGGGGAGGGGGTTCGGAGGGTGGTTCGGCTTCGGCGGGTGGGGGGGGAGGCGGAGGTTCGTCCAGGACGATGAGGGGCACGTCCAGGAGCGGGGTGTCGTTTTCCGGGGGGCGATGGGCCAGGAGGTGGCTGAAGGCGAGGAGCAAGAGGAGGGCGAGGAGCGAGAGGGTGCCGCCCAGGAGGAAGGGTGCTTTCGCTGGCCGTTCTTGGTCGGGGGAGGGCACGGGCTAGAGTTCCTTGGTGGTGGCGAGGGAGACGCTTTGGGCGCCGGCTTGCTTGGCGGCGTCGAGCACGCGGACGGTGGCTTGGGTGGGGGTGGCGGCATCGCTCTGGATGATGACGGGGCGGTCGGGTTCGGTTTCCAGGAGGCCGCTCACGACCGGCCGGACTCCTTCGGGGCCGATTTCCCGTCCGGCGTAGAAGACGCGGCCAGCGGGGTCGATCCCCAGGAGGACGGCCCGGGGCTCGAGTTCTCCGGAGCTGGCGGCGCGCGGCTTGGAGACTTCGATCCCGGTTTCCTGCACGAAGACGGCGGTCACGATGAAGAAGATGAGCAGGATGAAGACGACGTCGAGGAGGGGGGCGATGTTGATTTCGCTTGGCTCGTTGGGAGTCAGGAGATGACGGGTTCGGCGCATGTCAGGTGGGCGACGAGGGCTAGCTCGGACGGAGGAGGGTGGCGCTGAGGTCCCGGTGGAGTTGGGCTTCCAAGGTGGTTTTCAGGCGTTCGGTTTGGCGGCGGAGGATGAGGAGGAGGAAGGTGGCGGGGAGGGCGATGACGAGGCCGGCCTGGGTGGTGACGAGCGCTTGGCTGATGCCGAGCGAGACGGCTTCGAACTGGTCCACTTTCCGGCCGATGGCCATGCCACGGAAGGTCTGAAGCATGCCGCCGACGGTGCCGAGGAGTCCGGCCAGGGGAGCGGCCGCGATGAGGACGCCGATCTGGGGCAGGCGACGCTGGACCCAGGCCAGGCGGTCCAGCTCCCAGGTGGCATAGAAATGATGCACTTGGGGACGAAGGCTCGGGGGGCTGGGGGGCGGGCTGTTTGGGGGGAGTTGTCGCGAGAGGGGAGAGAGGCGGGACCAGGTGGCGGCGATCATGCCGTAGAGCGCGAGGGCCAAGGCCAAGAGGGCCCAGAGGGTGAGGCCGCCATCGGCGAGGACTTCGCGCAGGTGATGGAGGAGGAGAGTCATGGCTGCGGCCGCGTGCGGAGGCCATTGACGAAGGCGAGGCCAAGCCGCTCGGTGGTTTGCAAGATGCCCTGGACCCGGCGAGAGAGGAGGGAGTGGAGGATGAGAGCGGGGATGGCCACGACCAGGCCAAAGAGGGTGGTGACCAAGGCTTCACTGATGCCGCCGGCCAGGGGCTTGGGGTCGCCCGTGCCGTAGATGGTGAGCAAGCCAAAGGTCCGGATGATGCCGGAGACGGTCCCGAGCAGGCCGATGAGGGGGGTGGCCGCGGCCGTGACCGCAATGAAGGGCAGCCAACTCTGGAGGCGCTGCTGGACTCGCAGAAGGTGTTCGTAGATGGTTTCTTCGGCGGCCTCTGGGTTTTCCGCGGCGTGCGGGAAGGTGGCCAAGAGGACCGAACCGGCCGGATGGTTCGTGGAACGGGCTAGGGATTCGGCTTGGGTGAGGTGGCCCTGGCCAAGGGCGTCGAGAAGCTGCTGGGTCCAGGCAGGGGGCGGTTGGCGGAGCCGGCCCACTTGCACGAATTTCACCAAGGCGGCCAAGCTGGCGAGGAGGGCCAAGGCGAGGATGGGCCAGACCCAGAGGCCGCCCTGCTGGACGAGTTCGCTGAAGGAGAGGCTGAGGCTGGCGGCTTCGTGGGACCGGCCTCCGGAGAAGTCGACTGGCAGCTCGACGCTGGCTCCGTCCAGGAGGGAAGCGATTTCGGCGGCTGGGGTGCCGAGGGGGTAGAGTCGCGCCCGGGCCTGAGAGCTGGCGGGCGCGGCGCCTACGGTCTGTCCATCCTGGGAGAGGAAGTAGCTTTCGGGGCCCAGGAGAAGAAAGCGACCGCGGTGGAGGGTGCCCGAGCTGTCCGAGGCTTGGCCGGGAACGATTTGGCCCCCGAGGGCGCGTTCCATTTCGGTGAGGCCGGTTTCGAGGAGCTGGAGGCGCTCGGCCAGCGAGTCGGCGGAGGAGGGGGCGTCGAGGGCCGGGCCGAGGGCTTGGTTGGCTGCGGGGTGGAGTTGGGCCAGGAGGTTGGCGCGGTAGGTGTCGAGCTGGCCGTGGAGGTAGCTGCGGTTGGCCTCGAAGGCGGCTTGGCGGCGGGCCAGCTCGGCGAGGAGGGCCTGGCGGTCGCTCAGCTTCAAGCGCGCGATTTCGGCGACGCGGCGTGCCTGTTCGATCTCGCCACGGCGTTCGGTGATTTCTTTTTCCAGCGGGATGCGCTCGGCGGCGATGGCTTGGCGCTGGGTGGCGAGGTCCTGGAGGGCGGCCTCGACCTGGGCTTGCAGCTGCCGGGCGACCTGGTCTTGAGCTAGAAGCGGTTGAGAGAGCGGCGCGAGGAGCGCGAGTAGCAGGAGGGCGGAGCGCTTCACGGCTGGACCTCCTCGATGGCTAGGGGGAGGCGAATTCGCTCGGGGCGCGTTTCTTTCTTCAAGACGGCCATGGCTTGGCGGACGCGGGGGCCGAGGGTGGGTTGGGATTCGAAGCTCCAGCCTTCGGCGGAGGGCCGGGTCAGGCCGGCTTGGCTCCCATCGGCGGTGGCGAACCAGCCGCGGGCTAGTCCGAGGTAGAGGACATCGACTTCGAGAGGCTGGCCTTCCAGCTCGATGGTCTGGGTGTGAATGGTCGCTTGGCGATGGAAGTCGCCTGCGGCGGTCAGGATTTCCACAATGGCGCGAAATTGCTCGCGAGAGGAGGTTTCCAAGAGTTCCAGCTCAGTGACAGGGGCGGAGAGTTCTTGCCGGAGCGGTTCAGGGAAGCGCGTCACCAGGGTGAGGGCGCGGGGGGTGAGGCGGGCGGTGACTTGGCGGAGGGTGGCTTGCTCTTTGCGAGCTTGGGCCAGGGAGGCTTCCAACTGGCTGCGGCGCTCTTCTTCTAGCACCGCGGCCTGCCCTGCTTCGGTGATGAGCGTTTCCAATTGGTCCATTTCGACGTCCCAGAGTTCGAGGAGAGTTTGCCAATGCGCGCTTTCGGTTTGCCACTCGGTGGCCTCGGCCGAGAGGGTTTGGCGGAGTTGGACCCATTCTCGAGCGAGGGCCGGGCCGGACGCTTCTTCGGCCCGGGGGGCGAGTGGGAAGAGGAGGGGAAGAAGAAATAGGCGTTTCAAGGTCCGTGGTCGAGAGATGAGACCGATTCTCGATTTGTTCACTGGAGTTGCAAGCTCGGAAACGGCCAGCAAGTTGCTCCCCGACAAGCGCATGGAGCTAAAGCTTTTCTATTCGATGTGGGCTCATGAGGGGGGGTCGCTTGAGTCGGCTTGGGCCCGGGTGGAGTCGGCTGGGTGGAAGGGCATGGAGGGCCCTCTCCCGGAGGCGGCGGGGCCAAGGGAAGCCTTCCTGCGTGGCTTGGCGGAGAGGGAGCTGGAGTGGATCGCAGAGTGCGTGACGGGCGGCGGCTATGTTCCCAAGGGGCAGAAGGGGGTGGCAGAACATCTCGACGAGATGCGGGCGATGGCGGAGCAGGCGATGGTCCATCAGCCACTTCGGCTGAATGTCCTGACCGGGCTGGATGCCTGGTCTTGGGCGGACAAGGTGAAGCTGTGCGAGGGGCTGGTGGCCTTGGAGAGAGAGTGGGGGGTGGAGGTGGCCTTGGAGACCCACCGCAGTCGCCTGTCCTTCCACCCCTGGGTCACCCGTGATCTTTTACAAGAGGTGCCGGAGCTGAAGTTGACTTGCGATTTCAGCCACTGGTGCGCGGTCTGCGAGCGGCTAGTGCTGGACGACGACCCCGAACTCCTTGAGTTGATGGCGGATCGCTCGCGCCACGTGCATGCTAGGGTAGGCTACGATCAAGGGCCCCAGGTGCCCGATCCGCGAGCGCCAGAGTATGCGGAGCCGGTCTCGGCCCACTTGCGTTGGTGGGGAGTGCTTTGGCGGGCGGCCGAGGCGCGGGGGGAGAAGGCCTTTACTATGACGCCCGAATTCGGTCCGGATGGCTATCTCCAGGAAGCGCCCTTTACGAGAGAGCGGGTGGCGGACTTGTGGGAGGTGAATCGCTGGATGGGTCGACGCTTGAAAGAATGCGATTGGCATTGATCCAGCTTTTTCTCCCGAAGGGCGCTTGTCCACAAGATGGGCAACACGTAGGAGGACAGCATATGGCGGCGAAATTGTTTCCGGAATTGCAGCGGGTTCGTGAGAGCGAGGGAGGGGGTGGGCCTTGGCGCAAGTGGGGGCCGTATTTGGCGGAACGGCAATGGGGCACGGTCCGGGAAGACTACAGCGCGGAGGGCAAGGCTTGGGAATACATCACCCACGATATGTCTCGGAGTTATGCCTACCGCTGGGGGGAGGACGGTTTGGGTGGGTTCTCGGACAACAAGGGCCGACTGAACTTTTCGGTGGCGCTCTGGAACGGGAACGATCCCATCCTGAAGGAACGTCTTTATGGCCTGGGGAATCATGCTGGCAGCCACGGGGAGGATGTGAAGGAGCTGTATTACTTCCTCGATGCGACCCCCTCCCATTCGTGGAATCGCATGCTCTACAAATACCCGCAGCGGTCCTTTCCTTACAACGATTTGGCCCACGGCAATGCGCAGCGGGACAAGGCCCTCGGCGAGTATGAAATCTGGCAAACTGATGCCTTCGATGAGGACCGGTATTTCGATGTCACGATCGATTATGCCAAGGAGGGCCCCGAGGATGTTCTGTGTCGCATCTCCGCCATCAATCGCGGTCCAGAGTCGGCTCCGATTGTCATTTTACCACAGCTGACCTGCCGCAATAGCTGGGTGGCGGGGCGGCGCGAGGTGCCCACCTTGCAATGGACCGAGCGGGAAGACATCGAAGTGGATGATCCCGATCTGGGGCTCTTTTTTTGGAGTGCGCGCGAGGTGGACGGTGCTCTTTTCACCAACAACGAGACCAATCGCAAGCGGCTTTATGGCGAGGAGAATGTCTGCCAGAATGTGAAGGACGCCTTCCATCAATACGTCGTCGAGGGGAAGCGGACCTCGGTCTGCGCTTCGAAGGAAGGCACCAAGGCCGCTTACCTCCGGCGGTGGAATCTGCGGCCGGGGCAAGAGGCTGTTTTGGAGTGGCGGCTGACTCGCCGGAAACCGCGCAAGCCTTTTGCGCGCTTTGACGCCATCATGGAGTCCCGAGAGCGAGAGGCCGACCAGTTTTATCGCCCCTTGCAGAAGGGTGTGGAGGACCCGGAGGAGCGCAAGGTCCAGCGGCAAGCGTGGGCGGGACTGCTCTGGTCTAAGCAGTATTATCGCTACACGGTCGAGAATTGGTTAGATGGCGATCCGGTGCAGCCTAAGCCGCCGGCTGATCGAGGGGAGATTCGCAATGGCGAATGGCGCCACCTGCGAGCGAATGATGTGCTTTCTATGCCAGATACCTGGGAATACCCCTGGTTTGCGGTCTGGGACTTGGCTTTCCATTGTGTGCCCTTCGCCATGATCGACCCGGAGTTTGCCAAGTGCCAGCTTTCGACCGTTTTGCGCGAGTGGTATCTCCATCCCAACGGGCAGATACCGGCTTATGAATGGAACTTCGAGGATGTGAATCCGCCAGTGCACGCTTGGGCTTGTTTGCGGGTTTTTCAGATCGATCGGAAAAATCGCCGGGACCAAGGCGATCTGGCGTTTCTGGAGTCCGTCTTTCACAAGCTGATGATCAATTTCACCTGGTGGGTCAACCGCAAGGACAAGGACGGGAACAATCTCTTTCAAGGGGGGTTCCTGGGGCTGGACAACATCGGAGTTTTTGATCGCTCCAAGCCGCTCCCTGGAGGCGGCTACCTGCACCAGGCCGATGGCACGGCCTGGATGGGGTTTTACAGCCTGACGCTCATGAAAATCGCGCTTGAGCTGGCGCAGCACAATCCGGTGTATGAAGACATTGCCACCAAGTTTTTTGAGCACTTTCTCTACATTGCCCAGTCGCTCAGCCAACTGATCGACGGAGGGCACGGTCTGTGGGACGATGAGGATGGCTTTTACTATGATGTGTTGGTCAATGGGGATGGCGAGAAGATTCCTATGAAGGTCCGAAGTATCGTCGGGCTCATCACGCTTTACTCGGTGGAAGTGCTCGAGCCGGAGGATCTAGCCAGTGTCCCCGATTTTGTGGAGCGGATGGAGTGGGTCTTGGAAAACAAGCCGGAGTTGGCCAAGCACATTGCCAGTTTTCGCGATCCCGGGCAAAAGGAGCGTCTTTTGCTTTCGCTCTTTGACGCGGAACGGCTGCGCCGTGTGATGAAGCGGCTTTTGGATGAGAAGGAGTTTCTTTCGCCTTATGGCATCAGAGCGCTTTCCAAATACCACGAAGAACACCCTTTTCGCTTCCAACAAGGCAAGAAGACGGTCGAGGTGAAATACAATCCCAAGGAGTCGGATTCCTACATGTTCGGCGGGAATTCCAATTGGCGGGGGCCGGTCTGGTTCCCCGTGAATTATCTCCTCTATGAATCTCTCCAAAAGTTTCACTTCTACTTCGGCGATGGCTTCAAAGTGGAGGCGCCCACTGGCAGCGGCCATGAGGTCACTCTGGAAGAGGCGGCCGAAGAAATTGCCAGGAGATTGGTGGGCATTTTTCTGCCCGATCAGGAGGGAAATCGTCCCGTCTACGGGCACGCGCCCCTGCTCCGCGACCGGGAAGGGTTTCGTGAGAATCCCTTGTTCTACGAATACTTTCATGGAGATAGCGGCCGGGGAGTGGGAGCCGAGCATCAGACGGGCTGGACCGCCCTGGTGGCCAAGCTGATCGGCTCTCTTCACCGCGGGCACGACTGATCGCGCAAATCCTTTGAAGACTTTTCATCTCTCCTCGTCCGAGGAGAGATGAAAACGCGCCTCCTCTCACGAATGACCGCCGCGATTCTCCTGGTAGGATTTTTCGCCAACTGCACGACCACGAGCTACGATGCCTATGGTCGCCCCAAGCAAACGGTCGATCCTGCGGTGGCGGTGGTAGGTCTGATCGCGGCCGGGGCCATCGGCTACGCCATTGCCAGTGACAACAACGATCACAAGTCCTACCGCCGGGGTCGAGGACATGGGGGCTATCACCAGTCCTACCATGACGGTGGCTATTACTGTCCGAAGACGGGGCGTTATCTTTATTATTAGGGGTGGGGTTTGGGTGATGAGCGATGCGGGTAAGGATTAGAAGCGGTCTCATAAAAAGGACGATTTCTATTCATGGAGACCGCTCTTTGAAACCGCCTCGTATCGGTGGGCCGCGACGTCCCCGGCGCGGCGGGGGCGATGAGCCGATTCGCAAACGACTCACCCACTCAAGGCCTTTCCGGCTACCTATCACTTGGGATAAGCTGCACCCAGAACAAAAGTCTCCCCCCACCGCGCCGGGGAAAGCTTGCTATTGTAGTTTTCGGGGGCGGGAGCCGTATTAATGGTTTTTGAGTAATACTTTTTTTAGAAAAAGTATTACATTGGGTGGGAGTTGGTATTGACTCTGCTTTTTGGGAGGGATGCGCGTGGATCTTCCTGAGGATCTCCGGCCTGTGAAGCGGGAGCCGGTGCAGCGAATCAGTGTCTCGCTCCCGGAGTCGGTTTTCCAAGAGTTGGACAAGCTGGTGGAGCGGCGGGGTTTTGAAAGTCGCTCCCAAGCGATTGCGGAGATGATCCAGAAGAGTGCCAGCGAGCACTCCGAAGATTTGGGTGATGCCATCATGGCGGGCACCATCACGCTTTTCTACAACGAGTCGAAGCCTGGGCTATGGGAGAACCTGGCGCGAATCGAGCGCGAGAACGTGGATGAGGTCATTAGTTCCCAGCATGTGCTTTTGGAAAAAAATCACGTGATGGAGGTGCTCTTGGTCCAAGGCCCGGCCAGCAAACTGAAGAAGATTTCGGATCAGCTCATCACTTGCAAAGGGATTTTCAGTGGTCGCCTCACCCTAACCTCCACCCTCATGCCCCCCATTCATCCTTTGCCCCCGAAGAGCTGATGGAGGCGATTTACGAGAAGATTCTTCCCGGAGGCCACATGTGGTCCCAAGTGATTTCTCGCGGCAAGACTCTGCGGCTGACCGATGTGCAAGGGGGGGCCAATGTGGGGATGCTCCTCTACAACGCGGACAATCTGAGCGAGCGCTACAACATGCCTGACACCCTGAAGGGACAGCACATTTTTTATCTGAGAAAGCCCTTCTGTCTCCACAGCGATATGGGGCGCGTTTTTGCGTCGATCACCGGGGACAGTGTCGGGTGGCACGATACGGTGTGCGGCTCCTCCGACGCCCAGAGCGTGGCGGCCAAGTATGGCACGAAGACCTACCAGGAGGCGCGCAATGAGTGGTATCGAAACGGAAAGGAAAATTTTCTGATCGAGCTGGCTAAGTGGGGTTTGGGAAAGAAGGATTTGCTGCCCAATCTCAACTGGTTTTCCAAAGTGGTCGCGGATGAGGGGGGTCGTTTGTCCTTTGTCTCTGGACATTCGGGTCCGGGCGACCACGTCGATCTCCGCTTGGAGATGAACAGCTTGGTGGTGCTGCACACCTGTGCCCATCCTTTCGACCCTCGCCCCGAGTATGGGCCCGGCCCGGTGGGATTGACGGTCTGGCCGAGTGGCGAGGTGGCGCCGGAGGATGCGTCTCGTCTTTCCCGACCGCAAAACGAGCGCGCCTTTCGCAATACAGAAGACTACTACGCTCTGCGAGCATGAGGACCGAAAGCCCGTTCTCCCCCGAGGAGGCCATTTACCGAGAGACCATTCCAGCGGGTGACCATTGGATGCGTGAGATCAAGGAGGGGCAAGTCTTTCGCATTCTCGATCTCGAGGGCAACCAAGCGGCCGACACTCTCTTTTACAGCGCGGCTGATCCCACGGAACGCTACAGCGCGGCGGACACCATCCGCTGCCAGCAAGCGCTCTATCTCACCACGGGAACGGACCTGATGTCGACGGAGGGGAGGGTGCTGTTGACGATCACGGCGGATACCTGCGGTCGGCATGACACGCTGGGGGGAGCCTGTTCGAGGGAGAGCAACACCATGCGCTACGCCTTGGAGAAGGAGTCCATGCACGCGTGCCGGGATTCTTTTATTCGGGGGGCGCAGGAGTGGAGAGAGGAGCTGGGAAAACGAGACTTGCCCTGCAATATCAATTTCTTCATGAATGTGCCGGTCACGCCGGAGGGGGCCTTGACTTTCGCCGATGGGATCTCGGCTCCTGGTCGCTATGTGGAAATGAGAGCCGCTATGGATGTGGTGGCCCTCATCAGCAATTGCCCGCAGCTAAACAATCCTTGTAATGGGTGGAATCCTACGCCGGTGGAAGTGTTGATCTGGAATGGGGATTTGGGAATGCGGAATGCGGAATGAAAGAGGAGACTGCCCAGCTTGATTTAAAAGTTCGGACCAAGCGTTTCGCAGTGCGCATTTTGAAATTTGCGAATAGTCTGCCCACGTCTCTCGGAGGCACTACGGTGGCGAAGCAAATTGTGCGTTCGGGCACTTCGGTCGCCGCAAACTATCGCGCTGCCTGCCGCGCGCGATCCAAGAAAGAGTTTTTGGCCAAGCTGGGAATGGCCGAAGAGGAGTGTGATGAGACTCTCTTTTGGATTGAGTCGGCGGTGGACGAGGGACGGGTGTCTTCCTCGAAAGTGGCAGCGTTGGCCACGGAGGCGTCCGAGTTATTAGCGATCTTGGTGAGTTCCATCAAAACTGCCCGAAGAAACCTTCCATGATTCCACCTTCCGCATTCCCCAATCCGGATTTGGCCACGATTTTGGTGGCCAATCGGGGGGAGATTGCTTGTCGGATTTTGGCGACCATTCGGGCGATGGGGCTTCGGGGGGTGGCCATTTATTCGGAGGCGGATCGGGACGCGCGGCATGTCGCCATGGCGGACGAAGCTTATTGCGTGGGGCCGCCGGCGGTGGCGGAGAGTTACCTCGATATCGATCGGATTTTGGAGGTCGCTCGGCGCACTGGGTCCCAGGCCATCCATCCAGGATACGGTCTTCTCAGCGAGAATGTGACCTTCGCGCAGGCCTGCCAAGAGGCCGGGGTGGCGTTCATTGGCCCGAGGCCCGAGCAGATCGATTGCTTCGGGCTCAAGGACCGGGCGCGGGCGATTGCGAGAGAGCAGGGGGTCCCTTTACTGGAGGGGACCGAGTTGCTCCGCACGGAGGGAGCGGCCTTCGCGGCGGCCGGCCGGATCGGGTATCCTGTAATTTTGAAGGCGGCCGCGGGCGGTGGGGGCATTGGGATGCAGCGCTGCGATACCTTGTCCGAACTGCGCGAGGCCTATGCCTCGGTGGGTCGCTTGGCGGAGTCGAATTTCGGCTCAGCCGATGTGTTTTTGGAAAAGTTCATTGTGAATGCCCGGCACATCGAGGTGCAGGTTTTCGGGGATGGGGAGGGCAAGGTCTGTGTTTTGGGCGAACGCGATTGCTCCACCCAACGCCGGAATCAAAAGGTCATTGAGGAGACCCCTGCCCCTGGCTTGCCTCAGGCCAAGCGGGAGGAGTGCTGGGAGTGCGCCCGGCGCTTGGCGGCCGCGGTCGACTACCGCTCGGCGGGGACGGTGGAGTTTCTCTACGATGCCGATGAGGAACAGTTCTATTTCCTGGAGGTGAATACGCGCCTGCAAGTGGAGCATGGGGTGACCGAGATGGTGACGCATGTGGACTTGGTGGGTTGGATGATCCGCCTCGCTTTAGGGGACAATCCCATCGCGGAAGAGCCCTTGTCCCTCCCGGTGGAAGGGCATGCCATCGAGGTCCGGATCTACGCCGAAGATCCGCACAAGGATTTCCAGCCCTCCTCCGGTTTGCTGACCCAGGTGAGCTACCCGCCGGAGGTCCGGAGTGACTATTGGGTGGAGTCTGGCACGGAGGTGACGCCGTTTTATGATCCCCTTTTGGCCAAGGTTTTGGTGAACGCGGGCACGCGAGAGGAGGCGGTGGGGAAGTTGAAGCAGGCCCTGGCGCAGACGGAGATGGCGGGGATCGAGACCAACCTTCTCTACCTGCGGCAGATTGTGGCTTGGGAGCGGTTTGGTGAGGGGGGGATGACGACGAGGGCGCTGGGCGAGTTTCACTTCGAGCCGGCCACGATCGATGTCTTGTCGGCTGGGATCCAAACGACGATTCAGGATTATCCGGGTCGGGTCGGTTACTGGAATGTGGGGGTGCCGCCCTCTGGGCCAATGGATTCGCTGTCCTTCCGCTTGCTCAACCGGCTGGTGGGGAATGAGGAGGGGGTGGCGGGGCTGGAGATGACGATGAGCGGGCCCACGCTGCGATTCAATCGAGCCTGCTGCATCGCACTAGGCGGGGCGGAGATGGGAGCGACCCTTGACGGTCAGGCGGTCGAGAGCTGGTCCACTATCGCGGTGACCGCCGGGCAGATCCTGGCGGTCGGCACTGCCGAGGGCTTGGGGGCGAGGGGGTATCTGGTGGTCTCGGGCGGGTTGGAGGTGCCGGAGTATTTGGGCAGTCGCAGCACGTTCATCCTGGGGCAGTTTGGCGGGCATGGGGGGCGGGCGCTCCGGGTGGGGGATGTCTTGCATTTGGGTTCTCCCCCGGGAGACGGGGCGGTGCCTCCATCGTCTCTGGCTCCGGCAGTCATTCCGGTGCTGACGCACGAGTGGGAGATCGGGGTCATGTATGGGCCGCATGGGGCCCCCGATTTTTTCAAGGTAGAAGATCTGGAGATGATTTTGGGGACGGCCTGGGAGGTGCATCATCATTCCGCCCGGACGGGCCTGCGGCTGGTGGGCCCCAAGCCCTCTTGGGCACGGTCGGATGGCGGGGAAGCCGGGCTGCATCCTTCGAACATCCACGATAATGCCTATGCCTTTGGCACCTTGGACTTCACCGGTGATATGCCGGTCATCTTGGGGCCGGATGGTCCGAGTTTGGGCGGCTTTGTGTGCCCGGTCACGATCGTCCAGTCCGAGCTTTGGAAAACGGGGCAGCTTCGTCCAGGTGACAAAGTGCGCTTTTTCCTGCTGAGCCAGGAGGCGGCCAACCAAAGGGAAAAGGCCCTCGATGCGGTGGTGGCTTCGTTGGAAGGGACGGTCGCCCTGTCGACGGAATCCAGGATTCAGGTGCCGACCCACAGTGGTGTGGTGAAGGAGCTGCCCCAGGAGGAGGGGGCGCCCCAAGTGGTGTTTCGCGCGGCTGGCGATCGCTTTCTTTTGATGGAGTTTGGCCCTTTGGAACTGGACTTGGCGCTCCGCTTCAAGGTGCAGGCGGTCTTTGAGCGACTTCGCCGCGAGGCAATCGAGGGAGTGATCGATCTGACGCCGGGCATTCGGTCCTTACAGGTCCACTATGATAGCCGAGTCCTTTCTTTAGAACGACTGATTGAGCAAATAGAAGCGGTCGAGGAGGGTTTGACGAAGACTGAGGAGGTGGAGGTCCCCTCCCGAATCGTCCATCTGCCGCTGGCTTGGGATGATGAGGAGACGCAGAAGGCGATTCAAAAGTATGTCACCACGGTCAATCCAGAGGCTCCCTGGTGCCCGAGCAATATCGAGTTCATTCGCCGCATCAATGGCCTGGCCACCCAAGAGGAGGTG
>JBCCJK010000039.1 GCA_039027815.1 Verrucomicrobiota bacterium | reverse complement strand
CTGAGCGAAGGCCTCAACAGCCGCATCCAAGCCATCAAATCCTCAGCCAGAGGCTTCCACCACTTCCACTCCTACAGAACCCGCATCCTCTTCTTCCTCGGCAAACTCGACCTATCACCCATTAAAATTTGAGTTGAACCCTTTTGTGTTGGATAGGTGAGGAGGACTGCGCCAATTTCAAGTGGCCCAAACCCGGCACAAACGATCTAAAGCAGGCGCTAACCGCCCCGGGAGATGAGGGAGGTTTGGGCAAGCCCGTGGGAGCCATGCTAGCAGAAGCCCCCCGGAAAACGGAATAGTAAGTCTTCCCCGGTGGCCCGCGACGTCCCCGGCGCGGTGGGTGGAGGGTTCTTCTTCTGGGTGCAGCTGATCCCAAGTGATGGGTAGCCGGAAAGGCCTTGGGTGGCTAGCTGATTTGAGAATCGGCTCATCGCACCCGCCGCGCCGAGGACGTCGCGGCCCACCAACGCTGGGTTTTTCTAAGGTAGATCCTCGTGGGTCAGACGATGCGGCCAGGCTTCGGAATCTTCGATAAATCCTGCACGGACCGGGTTTTGACAGATGTAGTGCGCCTTTTCGAGGTAGGATTCATCATTGCGAATGCGATGATCGAAAAAGTTCGATTGCCACGCGATAGCGAAGCGTTTGGCGAGAAAGGACTTCTGAGCTTCCTATCGTCCCAGCAAGAGATTGGTCACCTGGGACACTGAGTAATGCGTGGAGATGGTCTGGCATGATTATACCAACCCAAAGAATTAGCTGGCAGAATGGAAGGTTGTTGCGGTGGTAAAAGGCGCTGAAGCGCAAGGGGGGTAGAGCCGGTGCCTTTCAAGCCAGCCCAACGTTTCTCCTCCGTTGCAGTGCTTGCACTGCGCCGTCGTCATGCCTTGGTCTGGCCCGAAATTCACGCGGCCCTTCTACCAGCTATTTCTGTGGCTTGGTATTAGCAGCAAATGCAGGCGCCAGATCTGCCTCTGATGATAATGCCTGGCGGCGTTGAGAATCGCCTTGCTGTTCCCTGTCTCAAGCAAGGCCCGCGCGCCGCGCGGTTCTGCCTTGATGGTGATGAAGAAGACCTTGCCATCCGGCACGCCGGGAGGTGGCTGGTGTGAAGGTCTTCTAGGGCGAAACGAAGACATGATGCGAAAGTCAGCTGAAATGGTGGCCCGCGATGCTGGTCTTCATGAAATATCCGGGCTAGTGGTCTGGGAGCGCTTTGACTTCGGCTGTGGGTGGTGGGCTGGTGAGGGCCGAGGAGAGGGCGGCGAAGGCGAAGTCGAGTTCCTCCAAGTCGATGGCGAGGGGCGGGAGCAGGACTACGGTGTCACCAATGGGACGGGTGAGAAGTCCGTGCCCTAGGAGTCGGCGGCAGAAGCTCGCTCCGTCCAGGGCCAGATCGATGCCTGCCATGAAACCACATTGGCGTGTGGCCAAAACTTCCGGGTGCCGGGCTTCGAGGGCGAGCCGCCCTTGGCGGAGCCGCTCGATTTTGGCGGGGAGGTGTTCGAGGGTTTGTTCCTTTTCAAATAGGTCCAAGGAGGCGAGCGCGGCGGCGCAGCCGAGGGGGTTGGCGCAGTAGCTGTGCCCGTAGTAGAAGGTGCGGTCGGGGCCCCCGAGGAAGCCTTGGTAGAGGCGTGGGGTGGTCAGGGTGGCGGCCAGGGGGAGGGTGCCGCCGGTGAGTCCTTTGGCGAGGCAGAGGAAGTCGGGGAGGATGTCTTCCTGCTGGCAGGCAAAGAGGGTGCCGGTCCGGCCGAAGCCTGTCATGACTTCGTCCAGGATGAGAAAGACGTCGTGCTGGGTGCACCAAGCACGCAGTTCACGAAGCATTCCGCTGGGCCAAGGGGTCATGCGATTCACTCCTTGGATGAGAGGTTCGATGATGACGGCGGTCAGCTGGCTGGCGTCCAGGCGTTGCAGGTCGGCTAGATCTCGAACGCGCTCCGGCTGCAAGCCGAAGGCGGCGAAGCGTTCGAAGAAGGTGGTGACGCCCCCGAGGGAGGCCGCGCCCAGGGTGTCCCCATGGTAGGCGTTGGCAAAGCTGGCGAAGCCCGTCCTTTCCGGCTCGCCATTTTGCTGGCGGTATTGGATGGCGAGCTTGAGGGCGACTTCGATGGCCGTGGAGCCATTGTCCGAGAAGAAACAGCGCTCCAGGGTGCCGGCCGGGAAGAATCCACAGAGGCGTTCCGCTAACTCGATGGCGCGGGGATGGGTGTAGCCGAGGAAGGAGCTGTGGTCTAGCTGGCGGGCTTGCCGGGCTATGGCTTCCACGATGGCGGGGTGGCCGTGGCCGTGGAGGTTGGTCCAGATGGAGGAGTTTCCGTCGAGGTAGCGCCGGCCTTCGGTGTCCCAGAGCCAGACGCCTTCCCCGCGTTCGATGACCACGGGCGAGAAGGCCGGGTCGTCCCAGGCTGCCATCTGGGTGAAGGGATGCCAGCCGTGCGCGCGGTCGCGGTCTTTCAGTTCGGGCTGTTGGGAGGAGGGATTCACTCGCGGGCCAGAAAGTTCCCCAGCCAAGTGTAGAGGGCGAGCCCCAAGATGGAGAAGACCCGGAGCGCTCCCGAGAGAGGGTGACCCAATAAGTCGAGCGTGAATCCACTGAGGACGAGGGCCGAGAGCAGTAGGAGGAGACCGAAGCCGAGGCGCTTGCGGGGAGGGCTTTCCAGGGTGTAGGCGGTGGCGATCGGGATGCAAAGAAAAGGAAAGAGGGCGGCCCAGGCGAGCCGTCCGAGATCGCTGGGGTCGATGGTCCAGGTCCCCAAGGCCCCCACCCCACCCAGGAGGGCGATGAAGCAGAGGAGGGAGGCGGTTTTTTCCCGGTCGTTCAAGGCATGGCGCCCGAGAGGGTGAAACCAAAGGGTGAGGTTGAAGATGGTGGGACCGGCCCAGGAGGTGAGGACAAATAGGAGGTAGAGGGCCATGAGCGCGATGGCCCATGGGAGCCTTTCCGGGGAGGAGGTGAGGAGGTCGCCGCCGAAGCGATAGATGAGGTAGAGTCCGAGGATGACGCCCCAGCGAGCGCCCTCGCTCAGCCGGCTCATCCAGACGAAGTAAGCCAGGATGGGCTTGTAGATGGGGTTGCGCGCTTTGAGGGCTTCGAGAATGCCGGAGCGGGCATATTCATTTTCAGGGTCGAGTCGGAGCGCTTCCTTGAAGTGCCCGATGGCGGGCTGTTCGTGCCCCTGCCGGAGCTGGTGCCAGCCTTGGTTGGCGTGGGCGAAGCTGTTTTCCGGGGCAGCGGCCAAGGTTTCCTGGAGGGATTGCGCGGCTTCTTCGTTGCGATTGAGCATTTGGAGCGCGTGGGCGCGCGCGTTCAGGGATTGGGTGTGCTCGGGGTCGAGCGCCAGAGCGGCTTGCGCCCAGCGAAGGCCTTCCTCCCACTGTTCCCGGGTCAGGCAGATCCAGGCGCGCAGGCCGAGAACGTCGGCGTCCTCTGGGTCGAGGCGATGGGCTTCGGCGATGGCGGCGGCCGCGGGCTTGGGCTGGTTATGGCTGAGGAGGGCTTGGGCATGGACGTAGTGGACCCAAGCGAGATCCGGGGCCAGCGAGACGGCTTCCCGCGCGGCTTCGATGGCGGGGGGATGGCGCTCCAGCTGATTGAGGATTTGGCTGAGGAGGGCGTGGCCGAAGGGGTCTTGCGGCTGTTCGGCGAGGTGTCGGCGGATTTCGGGCTCGGCCCCTTCGGCTCGATTCTGCTGGAGGAGGAGCTGGGCGCGTTGGAAGGCGGGGGAACTCATCGGAGCTTGAGGTAGTCGAGAATTTCGTCGTAGTGCCCGCCTTCATTCGAGTAGAGGGCGTGATTTTTGGCGGTCGCAAACCATTCCTTGGTGGAGGGCTTGATCCGTTTGATGGCCTGGGCCAGTTCCTTAGTGCGGAGGGGCTGGATCTGGCCGGTTTCGGCGGCCACCTCCAGTTGCTTCTCAATGGTTTGGTCGATGGCGGCGGCGATGTCCGCGCCCGAGAAGTGCTGGCTGAGTTTGGCCAGTTTCGGGTAGTCGATTTCGCCAAGGGGTTTCTCTCGGAGTTGAATCTGAAAGATGGACTGGCGGGCGGGTTCATCCGGTGGGGGGACGAAGAGGATGCGGTCGAAGCGGCCGGGGCGACGAAAGGCGGGGTCGAGGTGCCAGGGGGCATTGGTGGCTGCGAGGATGAGGAGCCCGTCATTTTGGGCGTTCACGCCATCGAGCTCGTCGAGGAATTGGTTAATGAGTTGGCGGCCGGCGCTTTGGCGCATGTCGGTGCGGCTGGCGGCCAGGGCGTCCACCTCATCGAAGAAGAGCACGCAGGGTTTGGCGGAACGCGCTTGCTCGAAGAGGGCGTGCAGATTGCGCTCGCTCTGGCCGATCCACATGTCGAGCACTTCGTGAATGCCAATGGCCATGAAGCCGGAGTTCACCTGACCGGCCGTGGCCCGGGCGATGAGCGTTTTGCCGCAGCCGGGCGGGCCATAGAGAAGCACCCCACCGCCGGCGCTTTTGCCGTAGGCTTGGTAAAGATCCGGGTTTTCGAGGGGGAGGATGATTTTCATCCGAATTTGCTTTTTCACTTCGTCCATCCCGCCGACGGAATCGAAGTCGATCCGCGGCTTTTCGAGCTCGGTGAAGAAGTCCTCCGGCAGGTCGCCCGCGGGAACCTTGACATCGAATTCCTCGTGAACGGGCGAGTTTTGGCGAAGGGCCTCCCGGAGGGTCTCTTCCAGTTCGGGGTCTTCCAGCTCGGGCTGGAGGGACTTGGCTTGGGCGAAGGACTCGGCGGCTTTGGCGAGCTGGCCAGCCCCGGCCAAGAGGCGGGCGTGGAGGTGATAGGCTTCGGCTTCCGGGGTGTCTTTTTCGATCAACTGTTCCAGGATGACCAAGGATTCGTTGTTCTTGCCAAGCCGCTGGTAGGCGTCTGCCAAGGCCAACAGCACGCTGCTGTCCTCAGGGCTTTGACGGAGGCATTCGCGGTAGTGTTCCAAGGCGGGTCCGAAGTGGCCGTGTCGCACGAGGGCGTCCGCGAGGAGGCGGCGCAGCGGGGTGTTCTCCGGGGAGAGAGCCAGGGCTTGCTGTAAGGTTTCCACTTCCGGCGGGAGGTCGGACATGGGGCCAATCTCATACCAACCTCCAGAATTCACTGGAAGAATGGAGGGAAGGTGTTGTGTGGAAGAGGCGCTGAAGCGCGGGGAAGGAAGAGCCGGAGTCTTTCGAGCCAGCCCTGCGTTGCTGCTCGGTTACGGTGCCTGCACCGCGCCCTCGTCGCGCCTTGGTCTGGCCCGAAATCCACTCGGCCATTCTACCAGCCAATTCTGCAGCTTGGTATTAGGATTTCAAGGGCTTTCAGCGAGCGGAATCTCCGGGAAAGCGCCTGGGCGTCTTTCTCAAGGAGGCTGGGGTCTTGCGAGGACGTCCAATCTGCTTCTAGGTGGGTTCCCATGTCTGCCTACCGCACCCTGCCTGCCGAGACCGAGCGGTTTCCCACGGGCATCCCGCACATCATCGGCAACGAGGCGGCCGAACGCTTCAGCTTTTATGGGATGAAGGCGGTGCTGGCGGTCTTCCTGGCCCAGTATCTTCACCTCATGAATGAGGTGCCCGGCTTGGCCATGAGCCGGGCGGCGGCCAATGAGAAGGTCCATCTTTTCAATGGCTTCGTCTATGCCACGCCTCTTTTGGGGGCCATTTTGAGTGATGCCTTTTTCGGCAAGTACCGCACCATCATCTGGCTCTCGGTCGTCTACTGCATGGGTCACGCGGCGCTCGCCCTCATGGGAACGCTGGGGGAGGCCACGGCCTGGCTCTGGATGGGCTTGGGTTTGATTGCGCTGGGCTCGGGCGGGATCAAGCCCTGTGTTTCTGCCCATGTGGGGGATCAGTTTGGTCGCAAGAACGCGCACCTGCTGACCAAGATTTACAATTGGTTCTACTTTTCCATCAATTTGGGGGCCTTCACTTCGATGCTTTTGACCCCGTGGTTGCTCAAGTGGCATGGGCCGCACTGGGCTTTCGGGGTGCCGGGTGTGCTGATGGCGTTGGCCACGCTGGTTTTCTGGATGGGGCGGGAGCGCTTCGTGCACATTCCCGCGGGGGGGAGGCAGTTTTTTCGGGAAGTGAAGAGCCCCGAGGGTCTGCGGGCCATCGGCAAGCTGGGGGGGCTCTTTGCCTTTGTGGCGATGTTTTGGGCGCTCTTCGACCAGCATGGGTCTTCGTGGATTTTCCAAGCGCAGGACATGGATCGAAATTTTCTGGGTTGGGAGCCGCTGCCCTCCCAGGTGCAATCGCTCAATTCCATTTTTGTGCTGACGCTCATCCCGCTTTTCACTTTCGTGGTCTACCCAGCGGTCGAGAAAGTCCTTCCGCTCAATCCTCTCCGAAAAATCGGGGCCGGGCTTTTTCTCATGGTGACGGCCTTTGTCTTAGTGGCCTTGGTCCAGACCTGGATCGATGGCGGGGCGCGACCGAATATCGGCTGGCAGATTTTGGCGACCTTTCTGCTGACCGCTTCTGAGATTTTGGTCTCGATCGTGGCGCTGGAATTCGCCTACACCCAGTCGCCCAAGACCATGAAGTCCTTCATTCTCTCTTTCTACCTCCTTTCGGTGGCGGCGGGCAATTTCCTGACTTCGGGTATCAATTCGTTCATCCAAATTCCCTCGCCCAGTGAGGAGATGAGCGAGCGATTTCAGGCGGGGGAGTTTCCCACGGGGGAGGCCACCCTCCGGCACCCGGGAGCGGATGGCCGGGGCGGCTCCGCGGATGATCTCAGCTATCGATTCGAGAACGATGTCATCGCGGACATCGATTTCGCGGGGAAAGAAACGTTTTTGGAGGTGGAAGCCCGGGTCGAGGCCCACTGGGAGGAGAGCGGCCGGTTGCCCTCCCTGGAAGAAGGGGCCCGCTTGGTGGCCAGTAGCCAAGACGCTTGGGGCCATCCCCTGGTGTACGACCTGCGCAATGCCATCACCGCGCGGCTGCGAAGCGCGGGACCGGATGGGGAGAGGGGGACGAAGTGGGATCTCGGGCTGGAAGTGCACGCGCCGGAGCCTGCCAAGGAGGCAGCGAGCGGTGGCTGGCTGAGCCACCTGCGACCGGCAAGCACTTGGCTGGAACGGCGCCAGGCGGAGCTGGGTGTGGACGACGACCGGCCGCAGCCAGAGGAGGGGAGTCTTTCGTCGGTAGCCTTTGTGGGCGGGCAGCTCAAGATGGAGGGCGCGCTCTATTTCTGGTTCTTCGCCGGGCTGATGTTCGTGACGGCGCTGGCCTTTGTGCCTTTCGCCAAGCGCTATGAGATGAAGAGTTATCTCCAGGGAGACGAAGAAGGGGGCGAGGCGACCTCTCCCTGAGGCCGGCCCGCCCTCTCCCCATGGGATTGGGGTTTTCGTGGCAGCTTCTGTCTCTTTTTTCCGCCAATGCGTCCTAAAAAGTCCATGCCAGCAAGCCTCCTGCGAACGGCGCGAAAAGAGGATCTCCCGCGCATTGTGGAGATTTACAACGCAGCCATTCCCAGCCGCGTTTCGACGGCGGATCTCGAGCCGGTCACGGTGGCGGGGCGGCGAAAGTGGTTCGAGGCCCACGATGCGCAGCGCCCCATTTGGGTGCACGAGGACGGGGGGCGAGTCTCGGCCTGGGCGGCTCTCAGCCCCTACCACGAGCGGGCCGCCTACGGTAAGACGGCGGAGGTCAGTCTCTACCTGGCGCCCGAGGTGCAGGGGCGCGGGCTGGGGCGAGGCATCCTACAAGAGGTCTTGGAGCGAGCCTCGGTCCTGGGGGTCGAGACTCTTTTGGCCCTGGTTTTCGGCCACAATCCGGCCAGTCTGAAGCTGTTTCAGCGAGCGGGCTTCGAGGAGTGGGGTCGCTTGCCGGGTGTGGCGGAGCTGGACGGGAACAAGCGGGATTTGTTGTTTTTAGGGCGACGGCTGATACCAACCTCCAGAATACACTGGTAGAATGGAGGGGAGGTGTTGTGGGGAAGAGGCGCTGAAGCGCGGGGAAGGAAGAGCCGGAGTCTTTCGAGCCAGCCCAGCGTTGCTCGTCGGTTACGGTGCCTGCACCGCGCCCTCGTCGCGCCTTGGTCTGGCCCGAAATCCACTCGGCCATTCTACCAGCCAATTCTGCAGCTTGGTATGAGGTAGCCACCATGGCTTCGGTCAACGCTGGCTACGCTGGCACGGGTTCGCTTTCGAGGATTTCGCTGACGACGGCGCGGGGGCTGCGGCCACCGAAGGCGGCTTCGCTGTCGAGCACGATGCGGTGGGCGAGGACGTCTTGGGCGAGGGCTTGGACATCCTCGGGGATGACGAATTCGCGCTTCTCTAGAAGGGCGAAGACGCGGGCCAGGCGCATGAGGGTGAGGCTGGCGCGGGGGCTGGCGGGGAGTTTGATCTCGGCCCGCTGACGGGTGGCGGCCACCAAGCGGACGATGTATTCTTTGATCTCTTCGGCCAGGCGGATGTTTTCGGCCGCGTGCCGGATGGCTTGGAGTTCGCTGAGAGAGAGGACGGGCTGGAGGCTTTCCAGGGGGCGATCGCTTTCCCGGTCGCTCAGGATGGCCATTTCTTCTTCCACGGTGAGGTAGCCGAGGGTGCACTGGAGGGCGAAGCGATCCATCTGAGCCTCCGGGAGGGGGTAGGTGCCGCGGAATTCGACCGGGTTTTGGGTGGCGATGACGAAGAAGGTTTGGTCGAAGGCATAGCGCCGCCCCTCAATGGTGACTTGCCTTTCTCCCATGGCTTCGAGGAGGGCGGATTGCGTTCGCGGAGAGGCGCGATTGATCTCGTCCGCCAGCAAGATGTGGGTGAAGATGGGCCCTTGCTGGAAGCGGAATTCCCGGGTGTTTTGGTCCCAAATGGAGACACCCAGGATGTCAGAGGGGAGGAGGTCCGGGGTGAATTGAACGCGGGTGAAATCGCTTTCCGAGATCGATTTCGAGAGGGCCTTGGCCAAGGTGGTTTTCCCGGTGCCCGGGTAGTCTTCCAAGAGGACGTGTCCCCCTCCCACGAGGGCCGCGAGGACCTTGCGAATGGCCGTCTCCTGACCGCGGATGACCTGGCCCACATTGTCAGCCAAGCGTTGGAGACTTTCGGCGGCCTGCTGGACGGCCGGCGGCTCCGGGTCGCTCGGGCCTCCGTTCAGTCCTGCGGTGGGTTCTTTTGTTGCTTCTGATGCCATGTGCGGAGTTGGGAGATGGCCGCGCGATCCGTTTCCGGCAGGCGGGAGAGGGTTTGCAGGAGGTCGCGGTTGATGGCTTGGTAGCCGGGGTTGCTGTCGGGAAAGAATTCCCCTTGGAGGAGCAAGCGGACGCTCTCGCCGCAGCGGGTCGCGAGCCAGAGTTTTTGCAGAGGCGCTTCCTCGCCCGGGTGATCGAGTTCCACCAGCAGGCCACTCCAGCCGCCCGCGGTTTTCACTTCGAGGACTTGGTAGCTTTGGTTCGAATTCTCCCGATCGCGCAGGGCGGCTTGCAGGCCGAGGAGCGCGTCTTTCAATTCGCTGGCTTCCAGGTCGGGCAGGATGGCGCATTGGGCGAGGAGGGCGGTCAGATCCCTGGCCCGCGCGGCTTCATGGAAGCGCCGGAAGAGGGCCCGGGCTTCTTCCGCGGAGGGAGGCGTGGGTCCGGCGGCGGTCGCGACGCGGGGCAAGTCCGCCAGGAAGGAGGCGCGGGCCCGGGTCCGGAGAAGCTCTTGCTGGCGGCGCTGGAAGTGACGGAGTTCTTGGCCGCTGCGCTGGCGCTCTGGGTTTTCCAGCTCCTTGGGCAGATCCAGTTCGTCCATGGAGGGCAGCAGTTGCCAACCGTTTTCCAGGCGGACGGCGAAGAGGGATTCCAAGTAGGGGTCGGCTAGGTCTTTGGCTTGGAAGTAGCAGAAGAACCCGGTCGCGAGGTCGCCTTCTTCCTCGATGTGAAAGAGGCGGAAGGATTCCCGCCCGGCGTAGCGGGCTATCAGGTCCCCGATGACGGTGAGGGTGTGCTTTTGTTCGAAGGGGGAACGGTCCGCCGAGGGCCGGACCAGGGCGAGCGCTCCCAGGAGATCCCCTGTCAGGAGGTGCTGGCGAAAGTCTCGCAGGAGTTGCTCAGCAAAGGGGCGAGCGCGCGGGGCCGCCACTTTGCCTGCTTGCGCATGCAGCCAACTGACAAAGTCTTGTTCGAGCCGCCGGTCTTGCCGTTCGATCCAATCGAGCAGTTCTTCCTCGATCTCCCAAGCGTCCGCGAAGGGAATCGCCGAGACCTGTGACAAGGGCATGACCCGCCAGGCCCCTTCCCGCTCTTGCAGGTAGTGGCTGTGCACTTCGAGGCTGCGCTGGCGGAGCGGGGCGTAGTGCCCCACGGCCGTGACTTGCTGGGAGCCTCGAGTTTGGCTGGCGAGGAGGGTCTGGTAGACTTTGGCCGGGGCGCCTCCCGGGAGGAGGGCTTCTTCGGGGAGGGAGGCGGAGGAGCTGAGCAGGCGGATCAGCTCGCGCTTTTCCGCTGGGAGGGCGTCGGGCGGGAGGTCGATCAGCGCCAGCATTTCCAGGAGGTCCCCTGCTTGGCTGGCTTCGAGGTAGGCTTGGAGCACTTTTTCGGGCGCGCTAAAAAAAGCGGCTCCGTGCGCGGCCACTTTTTTTTCCAAACGGTCCCAGAGACTGCGTTCGGCGGTGGCTTCCAGTTGGGCCTGAAGGGCCCCTGACCGGTCGGTAGCCCAGGATTCCAAGTCGCGGACCCGTCTGCTGGCTTCCGCGCCGAAACCGTAGTCGGCATTTTGGTAGTGGCTGAGTCCGGGGGCCAGCTGCCAGCGCTCTTTTTTACGGAGGAGGCAGAGGGAGAGCAGGCGGACTTCCAGCGGACGGCGGGGGCTGCGCAGGGAGGCCAGCAGGACGGCGAAGCGTCCGTCGGCCCGCTCCTGTTCAATTTGGAAGCGCCAGTCTCCCGCCAAGGTCTCCCGGCGAAAGCTGTCGAGGGAGGATTGGTATTCCGAAATCTTTTCGGGAGGGCAGAAAGGGGAGATGCGGAAGAGTGGATTTTCCTGAAGAGGGAGCGCCTGGTCTGGGTTCCGCAGCGCGGTGAAGAACTGCTGGACGGTCTCGCGAGGGGGGCTTTCCGCGGCGGCCGCCTGGCTCCCCAACCCGCCGCCGAGCAGGGCGGCTACCAGGCGGAGGAGTAGGGTGGGGTGAGGTGGCATCGACACGGTGTGGGAAGATGCGGCTGGCGGCCCCGGAAAGCAACTGGGACTCTTATCCCGAGGGCGGAGGTTTCGGGTTTCGGGGGTCAAGTGTCGCGGGACGCTTTGTGCGGCCTCATACCAACCACCAGAATTCACTGGTAGAATGGAGGGGAGGTGTTGTGGGGAAGAGGCGCTGAAGCGCGGGGAAGGGAGAGCCGGTGTCTTTCGAGCCAGCCCTGCGTTGCTTCTCGGTAACGGTGCCTGCACCGCGCCCTCGTCGCGCCTTGGTCTGGCCCGAAATTCACTCGGCCATTCTACCAGCCAATTCTGCAGCTTGGTATCAGTAGACGTCCCTTTGGTAGCGCTTTTCTTGTCGGAGGGCTTTGAGGTAGGCTTCGGCTTCGTTTCGGGTGTGGCCTCCTTGGCTTTCGATGATTCCCAGGAGGGTTTGGTGGACGTCTTTGGCCATGCGGCTGGCGTCCCCGCAGACATAGAAGTAGGCCCCTTCTTCCAGCCAACGGTAGAGTTCAGCGGCCTCTTCTTTCATGCGGTCTTGCACGTAGATTTTGTGCTTTTGGTCGCGGGAGAAGGCGGTGCTGAGTTTGTGGAGTTGGCCTTCGGCAAAGTATTCCTGCCATTCCAGTTGGTAGAGGAAGTCATAGGAGTAGCGCTGATCCCCGAAGAAGAGCCAATTCTGGCCGCTGGCTTTGGTGGCGACGCGCTCTTCCATGAAGGCGCGGAAGGGGGCGATGCCGGTGCCGGGGCCCACCATGATGATGGGCGTTTCCGGGTTCTCCGGGAGGCGAAAGTTTTTGTTTTGGTGGAAGTAGACGGGGACGCGGTCCCCGCTTTGGACCCGATCCGCGAGGTAGGTGCTGGCGACGCCCACGCGGTCCCGCCCGTGGGTGGTGTAGCGGACGCTGGCGACGGTTAGGTGGACTTCGTCTTCGTGCGCTTTCAGGCTGCTGGCGATGCTGTAGAGCCGGGGCTGGAGCTTGCGGAGGAGGCCGGTGAATTGTTTTCCTGTCAGGCCGGCGATGGGGAATTCTTGCAGGAGGTCGATGATTTGCCGTCCGTGCAGCCAACTTTTCAGTTCGTCTTTCTTTTTGGGGTCGAGCAGTCGGCTCAGTTTGCTGCTCCCGGCCAGTTCGTTGTATTTGCTGACGAGGCTTTGGGAGAGGTTCGTGATGTCATATTTGGTGCGGAGGTCCGCGGCGAGGCCGCTTTCGAATTTCCCGGCGATGAGAAGGTCTTCGACGTCTTCGGGGCGATTCTCGGGGAGGACGGCGAGGGCATCGCCCGGTTCATAGCGGAGCCCGGAGTCTTCGAGGGAGAATTCGTAGTGCCAGGTTTCTTTGGCCGAGCCGGTTCCGTTGAGGTTGACCTTTTCGAGGAGTTCGGCCGGCCAGGGGTTTTTCTTGTCATAGACGGGGGCGGGGGGCGGGGCGAGGGGGGCGGCTTCGACCACGAAGGTGGAGCTGGTGGTGGGGGCGGGGACGCTTTGGGAGGGGGCGGCGGTTTGCGGGAAGCCGTCGAGCGCGGGCTGGACCCAGGCTTTCCAGGGTTCTTCGTATTCGACGTCGCAATCCTGGCGGGCGTGGACGCGCTGGCCGCCGAGTTTTTCGAGTCGCTCATCGATGCGCTTGCCCGTTTCGCAAAATTGTTCGTAGGCGGTGTCCCCCAAGGCGCAGACCGAGAAGTGAAGGCCGTCGAGGGCGGGGGCCTGCTCCCCCATGAGGTCTTCGTAGAAGCCGATGGCGGCTTCGGGAGGGTCGCCATCCCCCCAGGTGCTGACGACGACGAGGAGGTTTTCGACGGCCGCCAGGTCTTGGGCCTTCGTTTCGCTCATGTTGCGCGTTTTGACTTTGAAGCCGTTTTTTTTGCCGAGTTTGGCGGTTTGGTCCGCGAGGGCCTCGGAGTTGCCCGATTCGGTGCCGAAGAGGACGGTCAGTTCTCTTTTGGCGGCTGGGGCAGGGGCTGATGCAGGAGCGGGAGCGGCGGCCGCGCCCTGTCCGGCCGTTTGCGCGCCGGCCACGAAGCCACTCAGCCAGGAGGCCTGCTGGGGCGTCATGGTGGCGAGGAGGCTGGCGAGGGCTTGGCGCTGGGCGGGGTCGAAGGGGGCGTAGTCGGGGAGCTGCATGGGGAGGAGGAGGGGCGGAGTTCGCTTGGCGCTTCAGTTGGGGGCCTCAGATTTGGAAGTTCGAGACGTCGCTCGCTTCGTGGAGGCCGCATTCGCGCTTGATGCCATTGAAGCGAGTGTCTTCGGCGTGCATGCCTTCTTCGAGCGGTTTGGTGCTGTGCCAGTCTCCGATGGAGACGTAGCCTTTTTCGACGAGGGGGTGGGCGGGGAGGCTGTAGAGGGTCATGTAGTTGGCCATGTCGTCTTCGCTCCAGTCGAGGATGGGGAAGATTTTCAAGGTGCCTTTCTGCTGTTCAAAGAAGTTGCGCTGGGCCCGGCCACTGCTGTGGGCCCTGCGGACGCCGCTCAGCCAGGTGGTGGCCCCCAGCTCCCGGAGGGCCCGGTTCATGGGCTCGACTTTGTTGAGGAGGCCGTATTGCTCCAGGTCTTTGGCATCCCCCTCCCAGCGTTGTCCCCAGAGGGCTTCTTGGCGGGCGGGGGTGATTTTGGAGGTGTAGACGCGGAAGTCAGCCCCGAAGCGTTCTTTGAGCGTTTCGAGGTAGTGGTAGGTTTCCCGGAAGTGGTAGCCGGTGTCGATGAAGACGATGGGGAGCTGGGGCAGGTGCTTGGTGACCAGATGGAGCATGACGCTGGCTTGGGCCCCGGCGCTGGTGCTGGCGATGGCGCGTTCGCCGAAGCGCTCTCCGATGAGGGCGAAGCGCTCTTTGAGGGTGAGCTGGGCGAATTCTTCGTTGAGCGCGGCCAGGTCGAGCGCGGGGGTCTCCGGTGCGATGGCGTTCATGCGAGGACGGCCTCCCGCTCGATGATGTTTTCGTGAAAGTTGTTCCCCGCGGTGGTGGCGTGGACATACCCGGCCCGGATGGTGAAGTCCCCGAAGTGCTCTCCCGCTTGGCGATTTTGCGCGTAGTCCAGGAGGATGGGGCGGAGGGTCGAGACGATTTCCCGGTCCTTGACGTCCCGCTGGTAGAGTTTGCTCAAGCGTTCTCCGGCGAAGCCGGCTCCCAGGTAGAGGTTGTAGGTGTTCGGGCCGGTCCCGACGAAGCCGATTTCGCCCAGGTAGGGCCGGCCGCAGCCGTTGGGGCAGCCGGTCATGCGGATGACGATGTCGTCATCGCGCAGGCCGGCTTCTTCCACGACGTCATCCAGATCGCTGATCAGCTTGGGGAGGTAGCGTTCCGATTCGGCGAGCGAGAGGCCGCAGGTGGGGAGGGCGACGCAGGCCATGGAGTTGCGGCGGAGGGCGGTCCGGTGTTGGCCGCCATCCAGTCCATATTCATCGAGCAGAGCTTGGATTTCGTCTTTTTTCTCCGGGCGGATGCGGGAGAGGACGAGGTTTTGGTTGGCGCTCAGGCGGAAGTCTCCCTCGTGAACCTTGGCGATTTCCCGCAGACCGGTCAGGGCAGGGTTTTCTTCGGTGTCGTAGAGGCGGCCGTTTTCGACGAAGAGTCCGTAGTGCCAGTTCCCCAGGTGGTCTTGGCTCCAACCGAAGCGGTCGCCATTGTGCTCAAATTTGTAGGGACGAGCCGGCTGGAGCGGGTAGCCAATCCGCTGTTCCACGGCGTTGCGGAACCATTCGATGCCAAAGTTTTCAATGGTGTATTTGAGGCGGGCGTTTTTCCGGTTGAGGCGGTTGCCATATTCCTTTTGCACCCGCACGACGGCTTCAGCCACTTCCACGGCCTGCTCCGGGGTGCAGAAGCCGAGGATGTCAGCCAAGCGCGGGAAGGTTTGGGTGTCTCCGTGGGTCATCCCCATGCCGCCGCCCACGGTCACGTTCCAACCGATGATTTCGTCGTCTTCGACGATCGCGATGTAGCCGAGGCAGTTGGCGAAGATGTCGACGTCATTGCTGGGCGGCACGGCTACGACCACTTTGAATTTCCGTGGTAGGTAGGTCGGGCCGTAGATGGGTTCGACGTCGGGCTCTTTGGTGACTTTGTGCTTTTCCCCTTCGTCGTCCGTGAGCCAGATTTCGTGGTAGGCGCTGGTGCGAGGGGTGAGGTGATCGGAGATCTGCTGGGCCAGTTTCTGGGCCCCGGCATGGACCCGGCTCTGGAAGGGATTCGGGTTGCACATGACGTTGCGATTGACGTCGCCACAGGCGGCGATGGTGTCGAGGAGCGAGTCATTGATCTCCCGGATGGTCCGCTTGAGATTGCTTTTGATGACCCCGTGGAATTGGAAGGCTTGACGGGTGGTCAGCTTGATGGTGCCATTGGCGTGCTCGTGCGCGATGCGGTCCATTTCCAGCCATTGCTGGGGGGTGGAGACCCCGCCCGGGACCCGAACCCGAATCATGAAGGAGTAGGCGGGCTCGAGCTTTTTTTTGCGACGCTCGGCGCGGATGTCCCGGTCGTCCTGCTGGTAGATGCCGTGGAATTTGGTCAGCTGGGTGTCGTCCTTGGTGACGGAGCCAGTGATCCCGTTGGCGAGGGATTCAATGAGGGTGCCTCGAAGGTAGTTCGAGGCCGTCTTGATGGATTCGTTGCCAGCCATGGAAATAATCCGAATTAAGTTGCGCGGTTTACTTATGTTTGATACGAGGGCTGTTGGCAACAGGATTTTTAAAAAGATGCGGCTGCCTTTGAAAATCGAGTATGCCACGCGGGCTCTCGTCCAGCTGGCCCGGACCTACGAGCGCGGAGAGGTGCGTCGGGCGGAGGAGCTGGCTGAGGCGGAGGCGCTCTCCCCCCATTACTTGGTGCAGATTTTGAACGAGTTGCGTCCGGCGGGCTTGGTGGCGAGCAGGCGGGGCAAGAATGGGGGGTATCTTTTGGCGAGACGGCCCGAGGAGATTTCGCTTTTGGACATCGCGCAGGCGCTCGAGGGAAGGGTGCTGGAGCTGAACGATCCTGAGGGGGGGGAGAGCGGGCCGGCGGCCGCTGGCGCTTGGAAGGAGGTCTTTGCGGGGCTGGAGAAGGCGCTCAGCGAGTGGACGCTGGCCGATCTTCTTTCAGACGGGAGTTCGGCCGATTGGGTGATTTGAAAGGAGTTCTTTTCTTGGCGCGGTCCTTGCAGCCAAATCCCGCCGTTCCATCTTGACTTTCTTCGCAAGTTTGCGTCTCATCTCTGCTTCGCATGCGCCGCTTCCTTTTCCCTCTTTGGACCCTTTTTCTCGGGCTGCTTACGAGCTGTCAGGAGGAAGTCTCCCTGTCTGAGGAGGCGGTCTTGGATTTGGAGGGCCGCGGGATCGTCCCCAACTATGAGGCGATGCAGGCGGCCGCGCGCTATGGGCAGGATGAGCTGCTGGATTTGCTGCTGGTGGCGGGAGCGCCTCAGTGGCGAGAGGAGGGCTGGGGGGAGACGCCGCTCTCGCTGGCGCTGCGTTTTCGGGAGGCTTCGGTGGTTCGGCGCTTGCTGAGGGAGCCGGAGGCTCCGGTGGAGGTGGCGACGCCCGACGGCTGGTTCCCGGTGGGGCTGGCTTTGCGCCATCAAGATCGGCGGCAAGTGGAGGAGCTGATTGCGGCGGGGGCGGATCCTTTGGTGGCCAGTGTGGAGGGCCCGTCGCTTTTGGAAGGAGCGCTTTTGGCGGCAGATTGGGATTTTGCGGAGTGGCTGCTGGAGCTGGGGGCGGATCCCAATCGGCCAGATGGGTTGGGTCGGTTGGCGTACGACTTGGCCTACCAGTCGGAGGCCGAGGAGGCCTTTCTTTTGGGTTTGATCGAGAGAGGGGCTAGGCCGGCCCTGACTTCAGGAGGCTGGGAACGGGCGCTCAATGAGGCGCTCCGCGCGGGCCGGATGTCGCTGGCCTGGGAGGCGCTCCAACAAGGGGCCGACCCCGATGGCAAGGGCTTGGAGCCGCCGCTCTGGGTGGCCTTGGAGGCGGGGCAGGTGGATTTTGTGAAGCGGCTTTTGCGGGCGGGGGCCGACCCCTTCTTTGCCGGGCGGGTTTCCTTGCCGCCGGTGGCGGTCTTGCTGGATTTGAATCGACCGGAGCTGCTTCCCACCTTCTTGCAGGCGGGGGTCCCGATGGATGCTCCAGACGAGGCGGGTCTCCGGCCCTTGCAGTATGCGGCCCAGGTGGGCGATTGGGCCTTGGTGGATTATTTGCTGGAGGCGGGGGCAGAGGTCAATCCGACTTGGGAGGGAGAGCTGGCCCCCATCCGATTGGCGGCCGAGTCGGAGAATGAGGCCCTCGTGGAACGACTCGTCGACCGGGGGGCGGATCCGGCCTTTCTCTCGGCCAACAGCGCCGAGCATGCTCTTTTGGAAGCGGTCTGGGCGCGCAAGCATTTCCGCGTCCATGCCCTGCTTTCGGTGGGAGCCAGTCCCAACGCGGAAGATGCCTATGGCGTCCCGGTGCTGTTCACGGCGGTGGCGCTGCGGGAGAAGAGCATTGTCCGTAAGCTTCTGGAGGCGGGGGCCAATGTGGAGTCCTACCTGCCTTCACGCGTGGCCAAGGAGTGGCGGGATTTGATCGGCGATCGCCATCTCAATTTCTATCTCCGCAATGGCGATTCCCGCATCACGCCTCTCATGGTGGCGGCTTCCACGGGGGACGATCGTTTGGTCCAGTTGCTCCTCGACTACGGGGCCAGCAAAAATCGCTACACCCGCAATTACAAGCGCTACCCCATCCACTTCGCTTCCGAGCAGGGGCACATCCGCTGCATGCAGGTGCTCCTGGGCAAGGATCCCGACCAGGAGAGAGATGTCATTCACATCGAAATCGATCTTTCCGAGCAGCGGGCCGTGCTTTTCAAAGATGGCGTGCCCCAGCTGACCAGTCGGGTTTCCACGGGCAAGCGTGGCCACGGCACGCCCACGGGGGAGTTTGTCATCACCAATCGCCACCGGCACTGGACTTCGACGATTTACGGCTCGTCCATGCCCTATTTCATGCGACTAAGCTGCAGCGCCTTTGGGATGCATTATGGCTATGTCCCGAATTACCCGGCTTCCCACGGTTGCATTCGCATGCCGATGAAAAACGTCCGGGAGTTCTGGGGCGTGGCGGATCGCGGCACCCGGGTGATCATTCGCAAATAGGGGGATGGCCGAGGGATGGGAGCCGCGGGGGAATCTGGTTGCTTGGAGGGAGCGGCGTAGAGGGTCAGGTTTCGCGGTTCCTGCGCGTGCGAGATGGAAGCGCGCGACTGGGCTACCACTTGAGCAGGTCGCTGGGTAGGAGGCGGCCTTTTCGGAGCAATTTAGCGCGCATTGGCCACCATGGCGAAGGGCTCTTCCCGATGGCGCAGGAGGCAATGGACTTGCCCGTTTTCCAGCCCCACCCCCACAAAGAGGTGCCCCCAATTTTTTTGCGGCTTTTCCCAAACAGCATGACTGACGTAGTGGCCTTCTTGCAGGAAGCGAAGAGGAGGGTAAGCGGCCGGGTAGCTGGGCGGGCCCACTTGGGTGGCGATTTGCTCGCGCAAGCTGGCGCAGAGGGTTTTGGCCTGGGTGGAGAAGAGGCTTTTTTCCATGGCGGGGCTTTGGAGAGTCACTTCCACCAGCAAGCCCTGCGCGAATTCGAAGGTGAGGTGAAAGGGCTGGCCGCCGACTCGGGTTTGGTAGCCATCGCGCGAGGTGGTCCCAAAGACGACCACATCGGAATCCACCGGCATCAGAAGGGTGGAACGATTGGCGGCTTTCAAGATTTTATTTTGGCTGGTGCCGAGGGGGAAGCTTTGGAGGAGCTTGGCCAGGGAGGCTCGGCGGGATGAGGGGAGACCGGCGGAGGCAGAGTTTTCGATGGCGGCCAAGCGGGCCATCCTTTCGCTACCGGACGGGAGGGGAGAGGCAGCCAGCTCTTTGAGCTTGCTTTGGCAGGTGGGGCTGAAGCGCTCCAGGGCCAGCGTGACGGTCGCCCCATTGCTGCGGCGAAGGGTGACTTCTTGGCCTTCGAGCGCGATCCACTCCGCGATAAACGATTGGGAGCGATCCGCATTGAACCACTCCTGCGGCTCCGCGATGGCCCCTAGAGGGAGCAGGAGACAAATCCCCAAAAGAAAGAAGGTCGTTTTCATGGCAGCCGGCGGTTGATCTGGAATCAGACGGGAGCGGGCTGGGGGAGACTCGCTGGATGGATACTTTACTCCGTAGAAAAGAGGAGCAGAAAGCAGGCCCAAATCAGCGGTTTGCGCGAAAAAAGCTTAGGGTGGGGCATCCCGTGCTGCCTTGGCGGCTTTGGCCTTGGCCCGGGCTTCGCTGAAGAATTGCCGTAAAAGCGCCAAGGATTCTTGGGCGAGAACTCCTGAAGTGATTTCGCAGCGGTGGTTCAGCGAATCGCTTTGGAGGATGTTGTAGAGGCCTCCGGCCCCTCCGGCTTTCTCATCCGGGCAGCCGAAGACGACCCGGTCCGGCCGGCAGTGGACGATGGCTCCGGCGCACATGGGGCAGGGCTCCTTGGTGACGTAGAGGGTGCAGCCGGAGAGACGCCAATCTCCCACGTGGGCCTGCGCTTGGGTCAGGGCCAGCATTTCGGCGTGGGCGGTGGCGTCCTTGAGCAGTTCCACTTGGTTCCAAGCGCGTCCGATGATGTGGCCTGCCGCATCCACCACGACGGCCCCGACCGGCACCTCGGTGGCCCGGTAGGCTTTGGCGGCTTGCCGGAGCGCTTCCCGCATGAAGTGCTCATCGCGGTCAGGCAGCAGTTCGAGCAGGGCATTCGTCATGAGGGCGGGAAGGCGCTTGCGCAGTTTTCCCCGACAGGATAGGGAACCAGCCATGGAGCTCAACCCACGAATCGTGGCCCCTTCTTTGTTGGCGGCCGATTTCTCGCAACTCGGGGCCGAGGCCCAGCGCGCCTTTTCCTCGGGCGCGGATTGGCTGCACCTGGATGTGATGGATGGGCATTTCGTGAACAATATCTCCTTCGGCCCGGCCGTGGTCGAGACTTGTCGGCAAGCGACGGGTCCGGAGGCCTTTCTGGATGTCCACCTTATGATCGAGGAGCCAGCTCGCTACTGGGAGGCCTTTCGCGACGCCGGCGCCGATGTCATCACGGTGCACGCGGAGGCCAAGGTGGATTTGGTGGCGATTTCCCACGAGATCCGGGACGCGGGGCTTCATTTCGGGCTGGCCCTCAACCCGGCCACTTCCCTTGAGGCGGCGCTTCCTTTTCTCGACCAGATCGATCTCCTCCTCTTGATGACGGTGGTGCCCGGTTTCGGGGGGCAGGCGTTTCTGCCGGAAGTCTTGCCGAAAATCGAAGCGGCGGTCGAGGCGAGGGCGGCCCAAAGCCTTTCCTTCCAAATCGAGGTGGACGGGGGAATCGGCGTGGGGACGGCGGGGCTCTGCGCCCGAGCGGGAGCCAATGTGATGGTAGCGGGTTCCTCCACCTTCCAAGCCCCTGACATGGCGGAGGCGGTCGCGGCACTGCGCGCGGCTAACTGACGAAGGGGAGGTAGCCTCGCTGCCAAGCCAGGCCCAAGGCGCCGAGGGCCACCAGGAGAGCGATGAATGAGAGAAATTTGAAGAGGCGCGCTTGGATGGCGAAGAGGCAGTAGGCGGCCAAGGCAAAGAGCGCGATGGCTGCGGGCGATTGCAAGAGGCCTTCGTTCTCGAGGAGTTCTTGCAGGCGTTCTCGAGCCGGACCCAGCCGCTTCCAGGAGGCCTCGAGGTCTTCGATTTGCACGAAGCCTTGCCCGGGCGGCGGGATGGATTTCTGGAGCGGGATTTCGATTTCCAACTTCTCTTTTTCGGCCGCTTGCACGGCGCCTTCAATTTGCCAAGCGGTCCAGCCGACCCAGGCCCCGAGGGCGAGCATGAGGAGAAAGGCGAGGGCGCGGTAGAGGGCGTTCATGGAGGGGTGAGGGAGAGGAGAGGGTTTCTCAGGGGGCGTCGGGCGGGCCTGCGTCTTCGTCGACTTGGAAGCCGCGGTTCTTCATTTCTTCCAAGATGTGGGTCATGTCCTCGACGGCATCGAGGACTTGGCGGGTCACGAAGAGGGGGGCGCTCTGCTGGGTGGCGATGGTGATGGCATCGCTAGGACGTGCATCCAATTCAATGATCTGATGACCGAGGAGTTCGTTCTCCGCTTCCAGGATGAGGCGGGCGAAGAAGATGTCCTCGCGAAATTCATTCACAATGACACGGCTGGCTCGGGCCCCAAAGCCCTCCAGAAGGGAGCCGATGAGGTCGTGGGTCAGGGGGCGCTCCTTGGGCACGTCTCGCATCTGCATCGTGATGGCCGCGCCCATAGCGTGGTCCATGTAAATGACGAAGACCTTTTCTTCTGTTTCCAGAAAGACGGCCGCCCCTCCGCTGGTGGGGAGCACGGTCTTGACGTGGGCGGGCAGGATATCCATGGCGGCGGGTGAGCTCAAGAAGCGTTGCCGGAGGGGGAGGCGCTCTTACGGTCTAGGTATTTGCGGGAGACGCGGACGTATTTTTCGGCCCAAGGCTTGAGCGAGGCTCGTTCTTCCGGGCTCAAGGGGCGCACGACTCGGGCTGGGCTGCCCAGGACGAGCGAGCCGGGGGGCACGATGGTGTGTTTGAGCACGAGCGTTCCGGCCGCCACCAGCGACTGTTCCCCGATCACGCTGTGATCCATGACAATGGCGCCCATGCCAATGAGGCATTCGTCTTGGACTTCGCAGGCATGCAGGAGGGCTTTGTGCCCGACGGTGACATACTCCCCCACGTGGGTGCCGCGCTGGCTCTCGAGGTGAATGACGCTGCCGTCTTGGACATTGCTATGGGCGCCGATGTGAATGGCCTCGATATCCCCACGGAGAACGGCCCCATACCAGATGCTGGCCTTCTCCTCCACGGTGACGCGGCCAATGAGATCGGCCGAGGGAGCGATGAAGGCGCTCGGGTCGATTTTTGGCTGAAACTGGAGGTAGGGATGAAGGCTCATGATGCGGGCGGGAGGCGGCCAGTCCTTGCAATATCAAGGCTGGGGGCGATTTCTTTAGTCGATAACACTTTACAGTATCCTCAAGCGGAGCCACCGTTTTGGTCTATGAACAAGTCTGAACTTATAGAAGCCATTCAGAAGTCCCTCGGCAAAGAGGCCTCCAAAAAAGAAGCGAGCGATGCGCTCGATGCCGTTCTCGGTTCGATCACCAAGGGGATCAAAAAGGACAAGACGGTGCAAATCATCGGTTTCGGCACTTTCAAAGTCAGCAAGCGCGCCGCCCGCATGGGCCGCAATCCCAAGACGGGCGAACCGCTCAAGATCAAGGCTTCCAAGTCCGTCCGTTTCACGCCCGGGGCCGGGCTCAAGGGCAGTCTCTGAAGGCAGGCTCTGCCAGCATTTTTTTTAAGAGAAGCCGTCGTGGAGTCCGCGACGGCTTTTTTCATGTCGAGCAAGCCCGCGCTTCCGGCCAAGGGCGGGCCAAGGCCTGGAAGAGGCCGCTGGCTTTTTGCAGGGTTTCCTCATACTCGCGCTCGGGCACGGAGTCGGCCACGATGCCAGCCCCAGCATGGAAGTGAAGCTGGCCTCCCTCCCGCACCATGGTGCGGATGGCGATGCTGAATTGGCTCTCTCCCTTGGCCCCGAGGTAACCGATGGCTCCGGTGTAGAGGCCGCGAGGGATGGGCTCCAGTTCGGCAATGATTTCACGGGCTCGTTTTTTGGGTGCGCCCGTGATGGAGCCGCCGGGGGAGCACGCTTGGAGGACATCCAAATGATCGAGCGGTTCCCGCAAGGTGGCTTCGACCGTGGAGACGAGGTGGAAGACTTGGGCGAAGCGTTCGAGCTTGAGGAGTTCGCTCACGGTCACGCTACCGATCTCGGCCACTTGGCCCAGGTCATTGCGTTCGAGGTCGGTGATCATGACGAGCTCGGCCAGTTCCTTGGCAGAGGTCAGCAGTTCGTAGGCGGAGCGTTCATCGGTTTGGGGGTCGCGGTAGCGGGGCCGGGTCCCCTTGATGGGTCGGGTCAGGAGCTGGCGGCCGCTCATGCGGAGGAAGGTCTCGGGCGAGGCACTGAGGACATCTCGCCCGGCTTGGCGAAGAAAGGCCGCATGGGGAGCGGGCGAGGCCTGCCGAAGGCGCTCGTAGAGGGCGAAGCTATCCAGCGAGCTGGGCGCGGGGAGGGAGAACTGCTGGGAGAGATTGACTTGGTAGATATCGCCCGCGGCGATGTAGGCTTGGGCTCGGCGCACGGCCGCTTCGAACTCCTGACGGGTCAGGCCGGGCCGAGGGGCGGGACCGGGAGGGAAGGGGTTCCTGCCGGCCGGCTCCTGCGAGTCGGAAGGTGGGGCAGTGGGCTTTCGCTCGCTCAGGAGCGAGAGATCGCCCAACCAACGGGCGCTTTGGTGGTCGAAACAGAGGGGCCGGGGGTAGTAGCCAAAGGCAAAATGGCCGTCGTACTCCACGCTGCCAATCCAAGAGGGCCCGGGCAGGCCGAGGTCGCCGCCCGGTTCGCTTTGGGTGGCCTCCCAGAGGGCCCGGAAGGAGGCGAGGTCCTCCTGCAGATGGCCTTCGACCACCCTCTCGGGGTGGGCTGCCAGGAGCGAGAAGCGATCCCGGCCCTCTCGCTCGTGTCCCGAGGTGTCGAGAAAGCAGAATCCATCGAGATGAGCCAGCTGGCGGGCCACTTCCACCGGCTGCCAGGAGCTGGCCTCCTCGGCGCTGGGAAGGCTGCGGGCAGGCATGGGGGAGCTTCTCGAATTCCGCGGTGGCTTCAAGACGAAAGCCTGCCGGAAACTTGGCCCTTCTGAAAGAGCGTTTCCCATTGCACCCGTAAGAATCCACGCGCAGGAGAGGCACCAGTATGGAAGAGTTGGGCGACTACCAAATCGGGCGATTGTTGGCCGAAGGGCCGATTTCCCGGACCTATGAGGCGGAACAGGTTTCGGTGGCCCGCACCGTCATGTTGGTGCGCCTGCGGCCGGAGCTGGCGGAGGACGAGTCGGCCGTCCAGCGTTTCCTGGAGAATGTGCGAGCCAAGGCGAATCTCAAGGTGGGGGGATTGGCCCCCGTTTTTGAGGCCCATCGGGTAGCGGGAGGCGTCTTTTACACTTTCGAAAGGCTGCCCGGGAAGTCGCTCGCAGCTTGGGACGCGGCTCAGGAATTTCTCTCGGCCAGGCAGGGCTTGACGGTGCTGGCGGAGGCGGCGGCCGCCATGGGAAAGCTGGAATCCGCCGGGGTGGCGCACACCCCGCTGGAGCCCGAGCACGTCTATCTCTCGGAGGAGGGGGAGGTGCGCTTGATGAACTTGGCGGCGAGCGGGGAGCAGGAGATGGAGGAGCGGCTGGCCAGCATCCAGCGGCTGGCCGAGAGTGTCCTCAATTTGCTCTCGAGCCAAGACCCGGCCACCCCGCTGGTGCAGAGTCGCTTCGTCGAACTCTTGCAGGCCGAGGAGGTGGCGGGATTGACCTGGGCGCGCTTCCAAGAGCTGGTGGCCCAGGTGCGAGGGGAGTTGCGGGCGCGCCCCTCCGAGACGAAGCGGCTGCGCTCCGAGCGAATCCAGCAGGAACGCAAGCGGCTCAAGCTCCGCAAGCAGATCCGCGGCTACGGCTTTCTTTTCCTGTTGCTGGTGGGTTGCGTGGTAGGGGGGAATGCCGTTTTGGGCTATTTCAATCGGGAGAAGCCGAAGGAGCCCTCGATCCAAGCCACCTTCCTTCCGGTGGCGGGGGGCGAGTTTGTCTTTGGCGAGGGGGAGAGAGCGACCGTGCGGTCCTTTTGGGTAGCGCAGCATGAGGTGACGATCGGACAGTATGCCGAGTTCCTGGAACAAGCGGCCGAATTCCCTGAGACGATGGGGGCCTACGCCCACCGGGATGAGCCGGAGGACAAGGGGAGCTACCAGCCGGAGGATTGGGAGGCCATCTACCAGGCGGCCTTTTTTGGAGCGAGTTATGAAGGGGTGGCCTTGAGCCCGGATTACCCGGTCTTTGGGGTCGATTTCTGGGACGCCTTTGCCTACGCCGCTTGGGCCCAAGGGCGTCTTCCGACGGTCGAGGAATGGGAGCGGGTGGCGCGGGGAGAGGCGGGGCGGCGTTACCCGTGGGGCGACGAGGCGGTCGAGGGCCTCGCCAACCTCAAAAACGAAGAAGGGGGAGTCGATGAGGTGGAATTTTGGTCGCCCGTGGATGCCTTTGCCGGAGATCGCAGTCCGGCGGGGGCCATCGGGATGGCGGGCAATGTGGCCGAGTGGACCGCCACTTGGGGCCCCTCTGGTCAGGACCCTGAAAGCGAGGTGCCCCAAATCAAAGGCGGCTCTTTTGCCGATCCGCTCGAGAGCGCTGGGCTCTGGGAAGTGGATAGCTCGAAGCCGCCGGGGGCCCGTGAACTCTATCTCGGCTTCCGCATGGTCCGTGATGAGGCTCCCTAATACCAAGCTCCAGAATTCACTGTTAGAATGGAGGGGAGGTGTTGTGGGGAAGAGGCGCTGAAGCGCGGGGAAGGGAGAGCCGGAGTCTTTCGAGCCAGCCCAGCGTTGCTCGTCGGTTACGGTGCCTGCACCGCGCCCTCGTCGCGCCTTGGTCTGGCCCGAAATCCACTCGGCCAT